>JAYWHS010000493.1:0-13205 GCA_043777635.1 Kofleriaceae bacterium
AAGTGCAACGGCACTTCGTAAGATGACCCGCACGAATTTTGTGCTAAGTGAAGCCGAAGTGGATGCCATGGTCGCAAACAACGGCTATTTGTCGGCAGAGGCAGACACCCTCGCAAGCGTAACAGGCCGTGGGGCAACAACTGCGACAAGCATTACTTTAAACACACAAGCTCAAGCCCGCTTTGCTGATAGTGCAGGCGGTGAGTACGCGGCGATTCAAGCTCCAGCCACCATTGGTACAAACTACGTTCTGACGTTGCCAGACACGGCAGGCACTAACGGACAGGTGCTTTCCACAAACGGTTCAGGAGTTCTCAATTGGATCGCCATTCCTTCAGCGCCAGTCACAACGGTTTTTGGAAGATCAGGCGCAGTGGTTGCAGCAGCCAGTGATTACGATGCCAATCAAATTGATAATACTCCTGCAGGTGCTATTTCCGCCACTGATGTACAAGCCGCGATCAACGAACTCGATTCAGAAAAAGTAGCAAAAGCTGGCGACACCATGACTGGCGCATTAAATATTGATAACGAGCAAGAACTCAGACTCTCCGAAGCCGACGGCAGTGGCGCAAACTATGTGGCCATCAAAGCTCTTACGACTTTAGGAGCCAATTATACTCTGACACTGCCTGCAGACGCCGGCGCCGTAAACCAAGTGCTCACTACAAACGGCAGCGGAGTTCTCAGTTGGACGACGCCTGCCGCGGTTGGCGAGACCAACACGGCAAGCAATCAGGGCGTTGGCGGCGTTGGGGTCTACGATGCAAAGTCAGGTGTAGATTTACAATTTAGAAACATCAATGCCGCAAGTAACAAAATTAGCATCGCTCTCGATGCTGCAAACAAAGAAGTTGATATCAACGTGAATGAGGCCAATTTCGCACTTGGTACAATTCCAAACACAGCAGCAGGAAATATCGCTGCAACAAATGCACAAGCTGCGATCAACGAACTCGATACCGAAAAAGTAGCTAAAGCCGGCGACTCCATGACCGGAGCGTTAACATTCAATACGCAAAATCAAGCGCGCTTTGCCGATAGCGCGGGCGGCGAGTACGCGGCCATTCAAGCTCCAACCACGATTGGCACAAACTACGTTCTGACGTTACCAGATACAGCGGGAACAAATGGTCAGGTGCTTTCAACAAACGGTTCAGGCGTTCTCAGTTGGATCGCTATTCCTTCAGCGCCAGTAACAACAGTCTTTGGAAGATCGGGCGCTGTCGTAGCGGCAACTAGTGATTACGATGCTGTTCAGATTGATAACACAGCAGCAGGAAACATAGCGGCTACAGATGTTCAAGCCGCGCTTAACGAACTCGATACCGAGAAAGTTGCAACAACACGAGCAATTAACACCGCAGCTGGCAGCGGCCTCACCGGCGGTGGAGATCTTTCTGCCGATAGAAGTTTAAGTCTGAACATCAACGGAACGACGGCTGAAACAGTGGTCGCCGGAGTCGATGAAATTTTAATCTACGACGTCAGTGCCACAGCGCTGCGCAAGATGACTCGCACAAACTTTGTGCTGAGTGAGTCCGAAGTTGATGCCATGGTTTCAAATAATGGCTACCTTTCTGCAGAAGCCGACACTCTAGCTACCGTAACTGGTCGCGGAGCAAGCACCGCCACAAACATCACGATGAACACGCAAGCGCAAGTTCGCTATGCAGATGCCGCCGGTGGCGAGTACGCCGCCATCCAAGCACCTGCAACCATCGGTACAAATTATGTGTTAACTCTTCCGGCAACGGCAGGTAGCGCAAGCCAAGTGCTTACAACAGATGGCTCTGGCATTCTCAGTTGGACTTCACCTGCAGCTGTCGGCGAAACCAACACGGCAAGCAATCAAGGTGTTGGCGGCGTTGGACTGTACGATGCAAAATCTGGAGTGGACTTACAATTTAGAAACATCAATGCGGCTTCAAACAAAGTCAGCGTCGCTCTCGACGCCGGAAACAAAGAAGTTGATATCAATGTGAACGAAGCGAATTTTAACTCGGCGGCAATTCCAAACACGGCTGCGGGCACGATTGCCGCGACCAATGTTCAAGCAGCTATTAACGAACTCGATACCGAGAAAGTCGCAAAAGCTGGCGACTCTATGACCGGAGCATTAACTTTCAATACGCAAAATCAAACGCGTTTTGCCGACAGTGCGGGCGGCGAGTACGCGGCGATCCAAGCACCAGCCACCATTGCAACAAATTATGTACTAACACTTCCAGACACGGCAGGAACTAACGGCCAAGTTCTTTCCACAAACGGTTCGGGAGCTTTGAGCTGGATTGCGATTCCTTCAGCACCCGTAACAACGGTGTTTGGAAGATCCGGCGCTGTTGTCGCGGCCACGAGTGATTACGATGCCGTACAAGTCGATAACACAGCAGCAGGAAACATCGCTGCCACAGATGTTCAAGGCGCGCTTAACGAACTCGATACCGAAAAAGTCGCAACAACAAGAGCGATTAACACCGCGGCGGGAAGCGGTCTCACCGGCGGTGGGGATCTCTCCGCCGATCGCAGCTTATCAGTGAACATTACCGGAACAACGGCGGAGACTGTGGTTGCCGGCACTGATGAAATTTTAATTTACGACGTTAGCGCCACAGCGCTTCGCAAGATGACTCGCACAAACTTTGTGCTGAGTGAGTCCGAAGTTGATGCCATGGTTTCGAATAACGGCTATCTTTCCGCAGAAGCCGACACTCTAGCTACCGTAACCGGTCGCGGTGCGAGCACTGCCACAAACATCACTATGAGCACGCAAGCGCAAGTGCGCTACGCCGACGCCGCCGGTGGCGAGTACGCAGCCATTCAAGCGCCTGCCACCATAGGCACAAATTACGTTCTTACGCTGCCAACCACTGCAGGAACCGCAAATCAAGTCTTAACTACCGATGGCTCGGGAGTTTTAACTTGGACCTCACCGGCTGCAGCCGGCGAAGTCAACACCGCCAGCAATCAAGGTGTAGGTGGTGTAGGGCTTTACGATGCCAAGTCGGGAGTCGATCTGCAATTTAGAAATATCAATGCGGCTTCAAACAAAGTCAGCGTCGCTCTCGACGCCGGAAATAAAGAAGTAGATATTAACGTGAACGAAGCCAATTTCGCACTTGGCACGATTCCAAACACCGCCGCCGGAAATATCGCTGCAACGAATGCGCAAGCGGCGATCAATGAACTCGACACAGAAAAAGTCGCAAAAGCTGGCGACACAATGACCGGCGCACTCAATATCGATAACGAACAAGAATTAAGACTTTCCGAAGCCGACGGCAGCGGCGTAAACTACGTGGCGTTTAAAGCCCTCACGACTATGGCCGCAAATTACACCCTCACACTGCCGCCAGACGATGGACTGAGTGGTCAGTATTTGCAAACCGACGGAAACGGCGTTCTCGCATGGGTAACGCCAGCGGGTGTGGGCGAAACCAACACAGCAAGCAATCAAGGCGCCGGTGGGGTTGGCGTGTTTAAGCAAAAATCGACCTTCGATTTACAGTTTAGAAATATTAATGCTGCCTCAAACAAAATCAGCGTCGCGCTCGATGCTGGCAATAACGAAATCGACATCAACGTTGATGAAGCAAACTTTGCATTAGGATCTATTCCAAACACCGCAGCTGGAAACATCGCTGCCACCAATGCACAGTCGGCCATCAACGAACTCGACACCGAAAAAGTGGCCAAAGCCGGCGACTCCATAACTGGTGCATTAACTTTGAGCGCGCAAAATCAAGTGCGCTACGCGGATGCAGCCGGCGGCGAGTACGCAGCCATCCAAGCACCAACCACAATTGGCACAAACTACGTTCTCACACTTCCAGACACCGCCGGCAGTGCCAGCCAAGTTTTAACAACCAACGGTGCCGGAGTATTGAGTTGGACGACACCGTCAACTACACCGGGTGCAGACAGCCTAGACTTCACACACTTTGCAGATGCAATGACGTTGGATGCCTCCACAGATATCGCAACCTCAGGAACAAATGTTTTATCTGTCACAAATTCTGGAACAGGAAATTCTTTTCGAGTTAATGATCAAGCAGGCGACACATCACCGTTTGTAATCGATGATGCAGGCCTGGTGGGCGTTGGAACAACAACACCAGGAACAATTCTCGATGCGGCAGGAGCCATCACGTCACGCCCAAGCGGCACCGGCACCGGGCAAACAGGTCAATTGATCATGCGCGAGTTGGCCGCGTCCCCCGGTGGCACCGACACAGCGACAATTCGTGCGCCAGATTCCATCACAACAAGTTATTCCCTCACACTCCCGGGAACGGCAGGCAGTGCGAGCCAAGTGTTAACCACCGATGGCTCTGGCGTGCTGAGTTGGACAACTCCAAGTTCTACCACTGCGCTTTCAAGTGTCACTGCCGCTACGGCAGTAAATACCATAGCCAACACAAACTACGCGCAGGCGTGGAACTGGGACACGCTTTCTACGCAAACGGCGATGAGCATGGGTACGACATCTGGAACAACAGGAACACTTTTAAATCTTACGAATTCATTCAACAGCGCAACATCTACAGGTAACGTACTCAAAGTCGCAGCCACGGGAGCTAGCAACGCCGCCGTGCCATTGATGCTCATAAACGCAGGCACAGGAAACTCACTGCGCGTGAACGACGACGGCACAGATACAGATACAACGCCGTTTGTGATCGATGCATCGGGAAAAGTTGGCGTAGGTTCCACGGCGCCAGCAAATCAACTCGATGTGTCCGGCACTGCTGCTTCCGGTGGAAAAATTTCTGCCACTGTCCGAAATACATCATCGAGCGGGTATGCAGAAGTGGGCGTAATCAACGACTCGACCGGGTACGGAGGATTTGTAGTACAAGGTAGTACGGTTGCGGGTCAAGCGAACACAACGATTTTCAATTCAAGCCATGATATGACTTTAACAACGAACTCTAGCGTGCAAAATGGCGGTAGCGGCAATTTAACATTTATGACGGGTGGATGGGATACAACCACTCAGACAAGAATGACCATTACATCCGGTGGTAGTGTAGGGATCGGGACAACGGTGCCCGGAACTCGCGTCGATGTCGCGGGTGCCATCACTTCGCGACCAAACGGCACAGGCACTGGCCAAACCGGTCAGCTGATCATGCGCGAGTTGGCAGCATCTCCCGGCGGTACCGACACAGTAGCGATTCGTGCACCAGATTCCATCACGACAAGTTACTCATTAACACTCCCTGGCACAGCAGGCAGTGCGAGTCAGGTTTTAACCACAAATGGTTCGGGTGTATTAAGTTGGACAACTCCGAGTTCAACAGCTGCTCTTTCAAGCCTAACAGCCGCTACGGCAACAAACATGATTGCCAATACAAACTACGCGCAAGCGTGGAACTGGGACACGCTCACCACGGAAACGGCGATGAGCATGGGTACGACCTCTGGAACAACGGGTACTCTTTTAAATCTAACTAACAGTTTTAACAGCGCCACTTCAACAGGTAACGTTCTCAAGCTTGCTGCTACCGGTGTATCAAACGCCGCCGTGCCATTGATGCTCACGAATGCAGGTACAGGTAATTCACTGAGAGTGAATGACGACGGCACGGACACAGACACCACACCGTTTGTTATTGATGCTACGGGACAGATGGGTGTGGGTACCACAACACCGGGCTACAAACTTACGATTGCAGAAAGAAATGGCGGAGCGGTTGCAGGAACATTAGGCCTTCTCAATCTTGAGCCCGCAGCAGTTGGGGTTGGATCGCGAATCAATTCAATGGGACCTTCTTCTGTAACATTATCTAATATCGATTCCATGTGGGAAGACTCTGGTAACAATGCATATTTGTCATTTTCAACTCTAGGTACTAATACCACGACTGAAAAATTTCGAATCACAGGGGCGGGTCGCGTAGGAGTAGGAACGACCCTTCCCGGCACTCTTTTAGATGTTGCGGGAGCCATGACCTCACGTCCTTTTGGAACGGCGACAGGTGAAACAGGTCAACTCATCATGCGCGAGTTAGCAGCATCTCCCGGCGGTTCCGATACAGTAGCGATTCGTGCACCAGATTCCATTACGACAAGTTATGCATTAACACTTCCCGGAACAGCAGGCAGCGCGAGCCAAGTATTAACCACAAATGGTTCTGGTGTTTTAAGCTGGACAACTCCAAGTGGAGCCACCTCTCTTTCAGGTTTAACAGCAGCTACAGCAACAAACACCATTGCCAATACCAACTACGCGCAAGCTTGGAACTGGGACTCGCTCACCACGCAAACAGCAATGAGCATGGGCACGACGTCTGGTACAACAGGTACTCTTTTAGATGTAACCAACTCATTTAACAGCGCGACTTCAACAGGAAACGTTTTAAAACTCTCAGCCACGGGTGTATCAAATGCAGCTGTTCCTTTAATGGTTTCAAATGCAGGTACAGGAAATTCGCTTCGCATCAACGACGACGGGACCGATACTGACGCCTCGCCACTCGTTGTAAATGCGAGTGGATTTTTAGGAGTTCGCGAACCGACACCGCATATGGAATTGCATATTGCTTCAGGACAAGGGCTTCCAGCAAACTCTGGCTCCACTCAAGGGGCAGGAGGCGCATTGCGCTTAAGTAACGATACCGGCGCCGTCGTGCTAGATATGGGAACTAATAACAGTGGCAACTTAGGTGGCTGGCTGCAAATGGCAAATTCGGGCAACCTTGGCGCCTATTTTGCTCTACTTTTAAATCCGAACGGTGGAAGTGTGGGTATTGGAACGTCAGCTCCCGGAACAACTCTCGACGTTGCTGGCGCGGTCACTTCGCGCCCGAATGGCACCGGCACTGGCCAAACAGGTCAGTTGATTATGCGCGAGTTGGCTGCGTCTCCTGGTGGTACCGACACAGCAACAATTCGTGCTCCAGATTCCATCACAACAAGTTATTCCCTTACACTCCCAGGTACGGCAGGCAGCGCGAGCCAAGTGTTAACCACAGATGGCTCTGGCGTGCTCAGTTGGACAACTCCAGGTGCTACCGCAGCTCTTTCAAGTGTTACTGCCGCTACGGCAACAAACACCATTGCTAATACAAACTACGCCCAAGTTTGGAACTGGGACACGCTCAGTACGCAAACAGCGATGAGCATGGGCACGACATCTGGGACTACCGGCACACTTTTAAACTTAACCAATACCTTTGACAGCGCCACTTCAACTGGAAACGTACTTAAGGTTTCAGCCACGGGCACAACAAATGCCGCTGTACCATTGATGCTCACAAACGCTGGAACGGGAAATTCATTGAGAGTGAATGACGATGGTACCGATACAGATACCACTCCATTTGTGATCGATGCGAGCGGGAATGTAGGTATCGGGACGACATCATCCGCTGCAGAGCTCACCGTCATGGACAACAATTCGTACACAGATTTCTCTATCCATGGTCATGGTAATTCCAGTTTTGGTAATTATATTAACCTTTACCGTTCGCGTGGGACTGTGACGGCAAAAACCGTTTTAGCCGCTGACGACATTATTGGAGCTATTGAATCCTTCCCATACTCAGGCACTGCTTACGCAACCACAAGTGCGACTACGAGTACCTCTCTTCGTTTTGTTACAGAAGAGGCTGCGACAACAACATCTGATCGCGGTGCAAGAATGGAATTTAGAACAACTCCGATAGATAGCAGTGGGAATCAACTTGCAATGACTATCAAAGGCAGCGGCTATGTGGGTATCGGAACCTCCGCGCCAGGGACAATTCTCGACGCCGCGGGCGCCATCACCTCACGTCCAAGCGGAACAGGCACAGGCCAAACCGGTCAGTTGATCATGCGCGAATTGGCGGCGTCTCCTGGAGGAACAGACACGGTCACGCTGAGAGCGCCAGATTCTGTAGGTACAAGTTACGCCCTCACGTTGCCCGACACAGCCGGCAGTGCGAGCCAAGTTTTAACAACAAATGGTTCTGGCGTGTTAAGTTGGACAACTCCGAGTGCAACAGTCGCGCTTTCCGGTTTAACAGCCGCTACAGCAACAAACACCATTGCCAACGTCAGCTACGCGCAAGCATGGAACTGGGACTCCCTCACCACGCAAACGGCAATGAGCATGGGTACGACGTCGGGCACTACAGGAACTCTCTTAAATTTAGCCAACACATTTAATAGCGCGACATCAACTGGAAACATTCTAAAAATTGCAGCGACCGGCGCATCAAATGCAGCGGTGCCATTGATGCTTACGAATGCAGGTACGGGGAATTCACTTCGCGTAAACGACGACGGCACAGATACAGACACCACTCCGTTTGTGATCGACGCCAGCGGGCAATTAGGGATCGGCAATGCATCGCCAAGTTACAAAATACAGATGGACGGGACGGACGAAGATAACACTCTTTTTATCCGCAATAAATCATCAGTATCGAGTCGTTTCCCATCGGTAACTGTCCGAAATTACGTAGGTGCAACTTCCGGCTACCCAACCCTCGATTTAGGAAATTACGGCGGAACGAGTGCCGCAACAACGGATACCGCAATCAACACGTCACTTGGAAAAGTCATCTTCAGAGGATATGCAACACAGGGCGAACAACTTGCCCGAATTGGAGCTGTTACTGGGCCGAACTTTGCTGCCGGTGACCTTGAGGGTGAAATTTCTTTAGAAACGCGAAACGCCGCAGAAGGCTCTCCGTCAGAAAAGGTAAGAGTTACGGCAGCTGGAAATGTTGGTATTGGAACAACACTTCCAGGTACAATTCTCGATGCAGCGGGCGCTATCACATCACGACCCAACGGAACAGGCACTGGTCAAACAGGTCAGTTGCTCATGCGCGAGTTGGCAGCGTCTCCTGGTGGTACCGACACAGTAGCGATTCGTGCCCCAGATTCTATAACGACGAGTTATGCACTCACACTCCCTGGAACAGCCGGTAGTGCGAGCCAAGTGTTAACCACAAATGGTTCGGGTGTACTCAGCTGGACAACTCCGAGTGGAGCAGCTGCCCTTTCAGGTTTAACAGCAGCAACTGCAACAAACACCATTGCCAATACCAACTACGCGCAAGCTTGGAACTGGGACACTCTCTCTACGCAAACTGCAATGAGTATGGGAACAACGTCAGGCACCACTGGTACGCTTTTAAATTTAACCAATTCATTTGACAGTGCAACGTCCACAGGAAACGTTCTTAAAGTTTCAGTCACCGGCGCAACCAATGCAGCCGTGCCGTTAATGGTGACAAACGCTGGAACCGGCAGATCGTTAAGAGTGAATGACGACGGAACTGATACGGATACAACTCCATTTGTTGTTGATGCCAGCGGACAAGTTGGTATCGGGACAGCAACGCCGGGCGCGAAGCTCGAGGTGGCTGGCGATATCGTAGGAGTTACTTTTTATGGCGTAAATTTAAATAACGCAAAAACTGACAGCGTTGCCTATGCAACCTCGAGTGTTGCAACCAACTATTCGATAGTAGGACCGGTTTTAGAAACTTACAACCAGGCAGCACTGGATAACTCTGCCTCATTCTTGAGTTTAAAGTCACGTAACACGAACGGAAATTATCAAAATGCATATATGGCATCTGTTTCAAGTACCGGAGCGGGTGTGTACGCACCTTCGATCGTGTTTGGCCAATCCACAGGGACCGCGGCCTACAACGAGAGAATGCGATTGGATGCTAGCGGATATCTAGGTATCGGAACAACGGTTCCAGGCACAATCCTCGACGCAGCGGGTGCTATCACCTCACGTCCTTTTGGAACTGCTACTGGTGAAACAGGTCAGCTAATCATGCGGGAATTGGCGGCATCTCCCGGTGGTACCGACACAGTAGCGATTCGTGCACCAGATTCCATCACGACAAGTTATTCCTTAACACTCCCTGGAACAGCCGGTAGTGCGAGCCAAGTGTTAACCACAAACGGTTCAGGCGTATTAAGCTGGACAACTCCGAGTGGAGCTGCGGCGCTTTCAAGTTTAACAGCGGCTTCGGCAACAAACACAATTGCCAACACAAACTACGCGCAAGCATGGAACTGGGACACACTCACAACGCAAACAGCAATGAGCATGGGCACCACGTCGGGTACCACAGGTACTCTCTTAAATTTAGCCAACACGTTTAATAGTGCGACATCAACTGGAAACGTTCTTAAAGTTTCAGCTACGGGCGCATCAAATGCCGCCGTGCCGTTGATGCTAACAAATGCAGGCACAGGAAGTTCATTCAGAGTGAACGATGACGGGACTGATACTGACACGACTCCATTTGTTATCGACGCCAGTGGAAATGTGGGGATAGGAACCACAGTTCCTACATACAATATGTCGTTGTCTGGACAAACCGCTCAAACAATAGGTATGGAGCGACATCAGACAGCGGCGACTGCAGGTAACAATCTTACTATCAACGCCGGTGGCGCGAGATCAGCGGGCACAAATTTGACAGGTGGAGATCTCTACTTGAGAGCGGGCACTTCTACAGGTAATGCAGGGTCAAATATCTTTTTCCAAATCGCGGGGCGCGGATATCCTTCTAGTGGAACAGCCGACAACGCACCCGTGACGGCCTTCCAAATTTACCAAACCGGGGAAGCGCAGTTCACCTACACAAGCCAAAACTCCAATTCAGCAGCAAATGGTCTCGGAGTTTTAAACACCATGACCAGTGCAGAGGGTGCTGTGCTAAGTCTTGAGCACACTCGTAGCGGTACCGGTCTGAGTAACAGCGACCAAGTAGGACGAGTTGATTTTATTGGCATGGACGCGAGTAACACACGACTGAAGTTTGGCCAAATTTACACCACCATTCCAAACGCAACGAACGGTGCCGTGGCAACGACCATGGGCTTTCAAACTATGGTTGCATCAACGCTTGCGGATAGAATGACAATCCAGGGAGGCAGCGTCGGGATAGGAACAACTGTTCCAGGGACAATTCTTGACGCCGCAGGCGCCATCACTTCGCGACCGAATGGAACAGGAACTGGTCAAACAGGTCAACTCATCATGCGCGAGTTGGCAGCGTCTCCCGGTGGTACCGACACAGTAGCGATTCGTGCGCCAGATTCCATCACGACAAGTTATGCATTAACACTTCCTGGCACGGCAGGCAGTGCGAGCCAAGTGTTAACCACAAACGGTTCTGGCGTATTGAGCTGGGCAAATCCTACTGCTGCGGCAGCGGGTAGCACTCGACAAATTCAATTTAACAATGCCGGCGTCTTGGGTGGAAGCTCGAATTTTGTTTTGAATGCCTCAGGTGATCTCGAGCTTTACGGCAGCTTCTACCACGAGCAAGCCGGTGGCGCGTATTACACCCTCGCGCGGGGCGATGCCACAACGTTAGCGGCCGACACTTTGGGAGCCATTCAAATGGGCTCGAGCGATAACGGAGCTATGTACGAAGTGATTACTGGTATTGCTTCGGAGGACCATACCCTCACAGCATCTGGCACGCATCTTTTATTTAAAACAATTCCAAACACGACTGAAGTAGCGCAAGAAAGAATGCGAATTACCGAGGCCGGCAACGTGGGGATAGGCACCACTGGGCCAGGAGCACCGCTTGAAGTTTCGGGTTCAACAGCAGGACAGCTGCAATTGCTTAATGTAACGAATACGATCGCGGCGGCGGCCGGTCGAGGTCCACGCATTGGATTTCAAGGTAACGGGCAAACAAACATGGCCTATATCGGCGCCGCGTGGGAAGCAGCTGCAACCACCGAGACGGCACTTACATTTTCAACGCGACTGGCAGGAACGCTTGCCGAAAAAATGCGAATCGATTCTGCAGGTAATGTTGGAATTGGGACCTCAACACCAAGTTCTGCTCTAGCCTTCGGTGGAAGTACGGCAAGAACCGTCGGTATCGATCGACATCCAACGGCCAACACTGCTGGGGCTGACCTCACAATCCAAGCTGGCGGAGCCACAGCAGGCGCTACTGACAAAAGAGGTGGTAATTTAATTCTATCTACTGGTACGAATACAGGCCACGGCGATTTCTCAAGCGCAGATATTTTACTCAAAGCGGGTGTTCAAAACGGCTCACCATCGACCACAGATGTGGCGCCCACTACAGTAATGCATGTTGGCTGGTATGATGCTGGGGCGCCTATCGTAATGATTGGCGACCAAACTTCGACCGGTGCACCTTTACAACTCAACGTTCCTAATTACGCCAATTACGCCGCCACGGATGCTGCAAATACGGTGGGGGGAGCGAACCATACCGGGATGAAAATTAAAAACACAGTTGCCGAAGATACAAAGTATGCATTTCTTGAATTACAGACTTTAAACGGCAGTTCTCGAAACCAAAATGCGTATATCGCGGCTGTTTCCACAACCGGCGCGGCGGTTTACAATCCAAGCATGGTCTTCGGAACCTCAACCGGAGCCGCCACTCGTGCCGAACGCATGCGAATTGATCCTAATGGTAATGTGGGGATTGGTTCCACGGCTCCCGCTTCCACGCTGACCTTGAATGGAAGTTTGGCGCGAAATATCGTAACGGTAACAGCTGCAACCTACACAGTAGCGACAACAGATACACACATCATTGCCAATCGCGCTGGCACCGTAACAGTCACTCTTCCTGCAGCCGCATCTTTTCCAGGACGTGAAATCAGTATACGAACTATTCAGGCACAAACCGTAGTTTCAGCCTCAAGTAACGTGGTCCCAATGGTGGGTGGCGCTGCCGGCACAGCCATTCTTGCTGCAACCGCGGGACGTTGGGCAATGCTTGTGAGCGATGGAACAAACTGGCAAATTCAAATGGGCAATTAAGAAAAAATCCAAGTGCGACTTTGCTTTATCGCAAAATCATTTAATACTTATTTTTTTGTGTGTGGAGATTGAGCAGGGGCACCTTCGTCGGTCGAAGGCTGACGAAGTGGAACGCTCACCGGCTCAGGTTCATGAATCGCAAAGCGTTTGGAATAACTTGGTGAACTGACTTTTTGATGAACAAACCAGGCAAAAAGCCCAAGCCACAAAAGCGAAAAAAGTAAAAATTTACGATTCAAAGGCGCCCCCAAAGAAAAATCGTCTATTTTCATTATCGGCTATGCCACAAAAATTGCGAAGAAAACTGAGCCAAAAATCTCAAAACGAAACACAACTAGCCCACCCACAAAACAAAGTGGTCGCACTTCAAAAAAGTCGAGGCCTCTTAAACCAGACCTACATGCCTGCAAAAATC
>JAYWHS010000494.1:0-3699 GCA_043777635.1 Kofleriaceae bacterium
GATCGAGGCCAGCCGATCGGCTTCGCCAGCGACATATGTGCGGATTTCAACTTCGCCGGTGGTTCCATTGATAGGCAGCAGGGCGCAGATCCCTGAGCTGGTATTGGTACGTTTGATTTTGGTCGGTGCGCCAACAAAGCCAGTTGCATCGCTGTATTCAAACGTTGTGCAGATATTGTCGCCGTCGACCGCGGCGCGCACCGTGCCGTTGGTGTTGAGCACGACCATGGAGGTGTTGAGCGCGACATTGGCCGCCGACAATATGGTGATGGTCCAGGTTAAACGGTCGGTGGTCGATGAGTATGTGGTCGTGACGCCGTTCGGGTTCACGATGCGATGCGGCACACCGAAACGATCATATTCGCTGTAGGTGGTGGTTCGGGCGGTATTGGTAGTGGCCGTACCAACATAGTGGCTTACCGATTTAATGTTGCCGAGATTGTGAGGAAAGGCCGCGAGCGAAGCGTCGCCGGTGTTGTAATAAACTACCGTCGAGACGTCATAGTGCGTGGCATCCGGCATTGGGCCATTAGTGCCAGTGGTGCGACCAAGGGCGTCGTAGGTTGTGGTGGACGTGTGAGTTTGTAACGTGACAGCACCTGTGATGTCGCGGGTGTAGCCGGTGCTGGTGACCTGGGTTGGCAAACCCATGGAATTCAGGGTGGTATTGTTTGTGGTTTGAGCACCGATACCGCCGATCAAGGATGGCGTGGTTTTGGATTGTGATGATCCGCCGTAGTTGACTGCTACCACTTGCGCGGTAGCAGGGCCAGCACAGCTCGAGGCATCAAAATTCGGTGGGTCGGCGAATGCCTCTTCATCGTTGTCGCCTCGGACAAGGCAGCGGGTACGCCCGAGCGAGTCGGAGCCATAGGTGGTGCGAATGCCGGCTTCATCGACTACCGCTTTAATGTTGCCGCGCTCGGGCTCGTACACTTTAGTGGACGTGAGCGTGGCTTGGGTGGCAACGCCAGCGGCGTAACCAGTGGAGGTCGCGGTTTCGGTCATGGTGTTGAGGGCCAAGACTAGGTCGCTGCGTCGGATTGCAGTGGTGTAACAGTGGTTATCGCCACCCATCACGGTGGTGCGGCAACTAGCGCTGGTGCTGGCGCACGTGTTGTTGGCCAGGCACGGCCCTTGGTCTTGGCCCAAATCAAATTGAAAGTTGGCGCCTAGCGGCTGGTTGAAATACGAGTACCCAAATTTGCGGCCGACCCCGGAACTGCCGATGGCACGCGGGCGCTGGGCGTCAAGTCTTGGTTCAAAATCATGATGCTCGGTGGTAACTTCGCTGGACTGGGTTGGCGCGAATTCGCCAGGGCTAAAATTCGCCTGTTCACCGGGGCTGATAACATCGGTCAATAGATTCTTGCAGTTGAAGCAACTGGAAGGTGCCGCAAAGTAGCGATACCGACGATATCCGGTGACGTCGGCAAGGGTAATGCGTTCAAGCAGGTTGCCGACTGAAGTGAGCGTAACAACAGGGATGGCCGCCGCGCCGATCGCATTTTTGTAGCTTACGCTTTGCAGGGTGCGGCTGGTAACGATACGCGGCAAAGGTAGTGCGGGCGCAGGCAATACTATTTTTTCCCGTGCCGTTTCGCTGTAGCTGAACATCAATGAGCGCCCCAGTGTATCGGTTGCGTCGTGGATGGTGCCGTCGTTATTGTAATTGACGGTGTAACCGTAGTAACCCACGAAATCAGTCGCCGACGTCGCTAACGCATGGCGCTTGAGCCGCGCAAAGTGGTTGGCGAGAATCGGACTTTCTTCGAATAACCAAAATTCGAGTGGTTGGGTTGTATCGCTGGTTTGCACTGCCCAACGACCGCCAGCTGCTGTTGTTCCACGATCGACCAGTCGATACTTCTTGCCGTCACTGGTCATAGCACTGCCGAACATGACAGTGCCACTCGCTTGCTCCCAGCGTGCGGCAAAAAAAGCCGTTGACACACTGATTACCAAACGTTGCTGATAGTTATCGAGCCAGCCAGCAGCGACAAAATGCAAATCTTGGTTGGTCATGTGCAGCTGAGGTTCGATTTCGTTACCTACTGCGACCGCATTTGCACGCTGGAAGCTGGAGTTGTACTGCAAGGTGTAGCCGAAAAATAAGCCATGTGTACCTGGCACCGTGAATGCGGTAAACGGCTGGCTTTCTACGCGGCCTGTTGAAAAACGCACGGGAAATGGGTCGCGATCGGATGCCGCGCATTTGTTTTCATCATTTCGGCAGCCTGTATCTTTTTCTGGTGGGTCATCTACACGTGGCGGCTTATCGTAACAAGGTGGTGGCCCATCGTTGGGGCCGGGCGGCAGCGTCTGAGGCGGTGGGGAGTTGGATGCTTCGCAGCTTGGATCGCCGCAGTAGTAGCTAGCCGGATTGATGCAGCCATCACAAACAATTGCGTGCAGCCGAGGGTCACACGTTTTGTAGATGGTTGCGGCTTGGGTCGCGTAAAGCTTGTTTCCACTGTCGCAGCCATATGCCCAACCCGTGAAGGTACGGCTGCTTTCCGGTGGTTGACTGTAGCAGCCGATGCTTTGTGGCGTGACTGGATTGTCTTCTGAAGTAAATCTTTCATATGCGCATTCGGCTTGCGCTGATGAACCGTTTCCGCCGAGATAAATGCTCAGATGTATTAAGATCACGAGCCGAAGAATTCGCGCGGCGCTCATCGCGTGCCTCCGCCTGGCTGCACATCCTGGCCGTCGCGACGACCAAAGCCGCGCCGGGTGCGATCGTCGCCACGCGGATTGCGCGCACGATGCAACTGACTAGCTTTTTCCAGCGCTTCTCGCTCGGCATCGGTTAACTTTACCGATTCGAGAATCGTGCCGACAAAGTCGGGCGGTACCACGGGCTCGGTATTGATCGGAATTTCTTCTGGCGCCGGAGCTGGTGCTGCTGAACCTGTTAGGGCAGCCGAGGTGCTGCTGCTGTTGGTTGGTTCGGATTCGCCGCAGCTTCCAAGCAAAATACCGACGACGATAATGCAGCTTAGTTTCGAAGTGAGGCGGGTAGGTTTACCCCCCCCCCTGCAAGTTTCGGTGCCAACATCACAACCTCCTGCGCGGGCTGACATGTGTCGTCAACGGCGGCGCCTGACGATTGAGTACCGCAATTGCGCGCGCAAAGTAAAGCGCAGGTGCATGTTCACCGCCCGCGACGCTGCACGCTGTCTGGCGTCGCGCCGAATTTCTCCTCCGCTGGCGCTGACGACTCGGCCGCGATGTTGTGGCATGATGCGCCCATGAGTGTGAGCAGTTCTCGTCGCATGCGCATCGCAACCCGGGGCAGCCAATTGGCGCTGTGGCAAGCTAATCACGTGAAGGCGCGGTTGGCGGAGGTGGCACCCACGGTAGAAGTGCAGTTAATCGTGTTGACGACGTCGGGCGATCGCATCCTCGACACGACGTTGGCGAAAATTGGCGGCAAAAGTTTGTTCGTCAAAGAAATTGAACAAGCGCTGATCGAAGACGCCGCGGATTTGGCGATTCACAGCATGAAAGATGTGCCGCCGCAGTTGGCCGATGGTTTGCGCATTTGCGCGGTGTCGACGGGTGAAGCGCCCAATGATGCGTTGTGTGCTCGCCGGCCAATTACGATTGATACGTTGCCGCAAGGCGCGCGGGTCGGAACATCGAGCATGCGTCGGCAGTGCCAGTTGTTGGCGCGTCGACCGGATTTGCAAATTG
>JAYWHS010000495.1:0-3698 GCA_043777635.1 Kofleriaceae bacterium
ACTTGTTGCGCGCCATCACTCACGCCGGGACCGCAGCCGATGCATGCACCACAACCTGGTGCAATAATCTCGACGCCATTGCGAGCAAACAAATCGAGATAGCCTTGGGCCCGCGCATACGACTCAACGTCTTTCGACCCAAACTGAATATAAAACTTAACACCGTCAGCAACGCGACGGCCAGCGCCTTCAGCATCAGCGATGACCCGCGCATACATGTCAATGTCGTCGCGCTTACCCGCCGTGCATGAGCCACCATACGCAATATCAATTTTGGTCTTCGCCAGATCAGCAATGTAAGCGCCGTTTTTGGGATCTGAGGCAATACCGTGATCTGGATCGCCTGGAGTCGCCACCATTGCAGCGACGCCACTGAGATCGATCACATGCACGCCGCCATCGTGATGCGCGCCGATATCGGGGCTGATTACTTTTTTGCGCAACGCCGCAAGGTCGGCGTCCGGCCGCCGCGCTGCAATCCATTGCAACATCACCTCATCTACTTCCATCACTGCACCACGCGCCGAGCATTCGGTGGCCATGTTAGCCAAGGTGGCGCGTTCATCCGGCGACAACGAAAACAACCCCGGGCCGCCGAACTCCATGACCCGATTGAGTGTGTCTTCACGTTTCGCAAACGTGGCCAGGATATGCAGCATGACATCCTTCGCTGTAACCCCAGGCCGCAATGCTCCAGTAAATTCGAAGCGAATCGATTCGGGCACCGCGATCGGCGTAAAACCCCAATAGATCAGCGCCGCATATTCGCTTGCTCCGACGCCCCATGACAACGCCCCCGAGGCCCCACCCATACAGGTATGCGAGTCGGTGGCTTGGACAAAATCCCCTGGATCGAGAAACTGCTCGCGTGCAATCTGATGGCAAATACCGGGCGAAACACCGTCGACCGCGTTGTAATTACGCACGCCGGTTTTACTTGCAAATGCACGTTGCCGAACCCTCAATTCCTCGATCTTTGCCGAGAACTTGGCCATGGCCGCAACGCCATCCGCATAGATCAAGTGGTCTTCAAATACCGCAAATTTCGACGGGTCATAAAGTTTATAGCCGGCACCGTACTCAGCGCTCAAAAAGAAATCGACTTGTGCAGTGGTGAATTCATGCGAGTAGCCAGCGTCAACTTTCACCAACACGGCATCACCCGGCTTGACATAGGCACCCTGTCCGGGCAGCAACTTCGCCGCAAGGATCTTCTCGGTAAGATTCATCGGCCGCGCGGTGGTACCAGTTGCCGGTACACTAACCTTGTGTGCCGCCAACGCTGCACAAAACGGCAGTAAGCCGCCCGCTTCGATGATCAATGCGGTTACCGCATCATGACCACGGGTAAATTCTTCGAGGGCAATCGCTTCGCCTGCTTCGAGCCGACGCAGCATCGCGTGGTCGCACATCAACTGACCAATGTTGATATTATTGCGCGCGTGAATCGGCGCAAAGCTTGATGCCACAGCCAACCGCGATCCTGAAAACACTTCACATTGGGCCGCAGTTTCGCGCGACGAACCAACACCTTTTTGGGCACCTGCAACAATGACTTCAAAGTTGCCTTCGGCCAATGCTTTGGCCGGAATCAACCGCTGATTGTTGACGACCAATCCAGCGTAGGCGTTTTGCGCAATGGCGGCCGGATCATAATCAAAACATACCCACGCCGGCGTCATTGCGTCGGTGTTGATGTCATCGAGCAAGGCACCTGGATCAATCTGATCCATTGTCAGCGTAAGCTGCCCGCCGAGCTGTTGTTCAATCAGCTCAGGATTCTTGGTTAAATAGAGGACACGTTTGCCCGGGGTCAACGAAAAAGTACGGGTCGACACTCCGGCGTTTTACCACGCCGTTGGCGTAACACGACGACCGTGGTTACAGCGTCTGAACTTTTTTACCTGCATCAACCCAACCTGAAATCCCAGCCGACATGATCTTGACGTTGGGATATCCGGCCGCAATGGCTCGACGCGCTGCGGTATGTGAAGCTTTGCACTGCTCGCCACCGCAGTAAAACACCAAGCTCTTGGCTTTGTCTGCCGGCAATTCGGTGCTGACAAAGGTATCAGAGTCACTAAGTTTGACGGCGCCTGGTACCATCCCCATGCGCTTGCGTGTGGCGTCAGAATTTGCATCGACTGGCAAGCACTCGCCACGGGCCAGTGAGGCTTCGAGCTCGGTGACCGAAACCGAGGTCAGCGGCGCTTCAGCTTTAGCTGCCGGTGCCGCGTCTTGTTTTTTGCATCCGCCGATAGCGCCGGCGGTTACCAATCCAACAACGAAAAGTTTTGCAATAACGTTCATGCCCGCAGCCTAGCTCGTTTTGCCAACCCTGCCAATGCGCTGCCAAGTGCGACGGAGCACAACCACCAACACCCACATCCAGCCTAGCGCCGCCCCCGTCACCGTCCACCACCATCGCGGCGGCTGATACGTCATGACAATGTTGTGCGGGCCAGCTTCGACAAAAATTCCGCGCGCGTAGCCGTTGACGGCGCGGATCGGCACGGCGATGCCGTTATCCCATGCGCGCCACCCCGATGGAAAATACATTTCATTGATCGTAACCAAGCCCGCTGATGGTGCGAAGACCGCAGCCCGTAACGCATTGAGTTGGAAGTCCATCATCACGCCAGCGAGCCGAGGCAAGTTTGGGCTGTCCGCAACCTGCAATCGTTGCAATTCCAGCGCTGACCACTGGGTTCGTTCGACGCTCACTGTTTGGCCAGGTGCCGCGGTGCTGGTTTGCTGCCACGCTACGGTCGCGTCGTCTGCAACCTTAGCGACATCGTGCCAGGCCACCATCGGTGCAACATCGCGCCAAAACCATTGTCCAGCACCGATCGGCTGGGCTAGCGGCAGATCCTCAGGCGATACTTGCAGCATCTTTGGCGTCGCGAACATGTAGGTTACCCCGGTGTGTGCAGCGAGGCGAGCCGATCGATGCACTGCGGCCATCACCCGAGCGTAGCGTTGCAACGCCAACGGGTGATCCTCATAGCCGCCCAAATCGCGCAACCGTAACCGGATGCCAGGGTGGTAGCCAAGCAAACCGCCGTCGTAGATCCGGTGTGGTGTTGGCAGCCCATCAAACTTCGCGATTGCGTCGAGCGGTGTGCGCGGGATTCCAGCGAATGCCGCTTCCACACTTTCGGCGCTGCTGAACCACAACTCACACACCACGAGCGCCAACAACGCGGCGCTTGCTAACCGTGCACCGCGATCGCGAATCAATACGTACAACGCGGCACCACCGACCAGCGCAGCCGCAGCCAGGTAGCCAAAGCCATCGCGCACGGCATTGGGTTGCCAACCATCGCTAGCTTTGAGTGCATAACCCAATGCACCGATAACAACCGCAGCAAATGTACAGCGCTTGATCCAGTGTAGCCACCACGCACGTTCGGGCGCATCAGGCAAACTCGCTGCCAATGCCGCACTACAGCCGCCACCCACTAACAAGCCAAACGGCAGGACCCACACATACGCGTAACGATGCGCGCGCCGAAACAAATCAAACGGCGCGATCAGCGACGCGGCTGCCGGCAAGATGGGGGCTTTGTCGCCAAAGGCCAATAGCATCGCAATCGCCATGATCGCAACCAGCGTGAGATTTTCGAGACGCGGCGACCGCATCAACCACAAGCCGGTGAGCACGATTGGTATCCATCCCAAGTAGGTAACTTGGCCGG
>JAYWHS010000496.1:0-3696 GCA_043777635.1 Kofleriaceae bacterium
TAGCAATGCCCGAGTTGCTGCCGCTTGGCAACCAAAGTCAACAATGGATCGCAATCGCTGTGAAGTACTAGCCACCGAACTCGACGAGTACGGTGCCGGCGTTGGCGTAGCCAGCGAGTTGCAGCTGCACGTCCCCGAGCTGCTGCCAGGCGAGCGTGGGCTGGTGCAAATTCAACATCGCAGCCCCCACCGTGGCGAAGCCTGGGGCACCCTGCTGCGGCTGGTTGGACCACCTAGCCGTGAACGGGTGTCGACCGCGTGCCCGGCATTTGGCGCGTGTGGCGGCTGCGCGTGGCAGCATCTGGGCTACGCCGCGCAACTTGAACATAAACAGCGCCGGGTTGTGGCCGCGTTTGCAAGCCACTCCGCTACGGCCGATTTGGTTGTGCCCGCAGTGCAACCGGCTCCGGCGACCTTGGGCTACCGCAACAAAGGCAAATATGTCGTTGGTGCCAGTGGCGATCGGCTGGTGCTGGGTGCGTACCAGCCGCGCACCCACGCGCTAATCGCCACCACTGGATGTCAGGTCGTTGCGCCGGTCATCGACGAACTCGCTGAGTGGACCCGGGGTGCAGCCGAAGCGGCGCAACTTGAACCGTACAATGAAAAAACCTATGGGGGTGAACTGCGCTACGTCGTGATTCGCAGCAATCGTGCCAATGATGCGTTGGTGGCATTGGTGGTGACCAGTGCATGCGGCGTCGCCAAGATCCAGCGCGTGGCCGCAACCCTAGCCAAACATCCAGCGGTGCGTGGCGTAGTTGCGGTAACCAACGACCGCCGCGATGGTGCAATTTTGCCGATTGGTGCGAACACAACCGTAGTGCATGGCGAAGGCACCTTGGCCGAATCCTTTGCCGGCGCGGTGGTGCATCTTGGTGCGGTTGAATTCATGCAAGTGAATGTGCCGCAAGCCGAAGCGCTGTACGGATTTGTCGCGGAATGTTGTGCGCCGTGTGCGGGCAAGCGCATCGTTGATTTGTACGCGGGGCTCGGCGGTATCACGTTGCATCTGGCGCAACGCGGCGCCAGCGTTACGGCGATTGAAGTTGAATCCGCGGCTATTGATGCGCTACGCCTAGCTGCCGCCGGCGCTGGCTTGGTAATCGATGCGCATGTTGGCACTGCGGCCAATGTGACAACCATCGTGGCAATGCAGCCCGATGTCGTGGTGGTGAATCCGCCACGCAAAGGCCTCGATGGTGCGACCCGGACTGCACTGCTTGCGGTTGCGCCGCGCCAACTCGTGTACGTAAGCTGTGGGCCAACTTCGTTAGCCGCCGACTTGGCGTACTTGATCGATCATGGCTACGCCGTCGAGGTGGTGCAGCCGTTTGACCTAATGCCACACACTGCACAAGTGGAAACCGTCGTCAGTCTCCGCAAACGTTAGCTCGCTAAACCTACTCGGTTCGGATCGAAATCAGCGGCGACGCTGATGCTGGCTCAGCGCCTGGAGTTTCGAAGTAGCCGACATTCGCAGTCGGCACCACGGCGTCACAGCGATTGTCGATACGTTGATATACCGGCGTCGTCGCGCCGAACGCGCATCGGGTTACATCGTGAACGAGGCAGCCGTGTTACTTGGTTTTATCGAGAGTATCGGCGGGCCCGGTACGCAGCGATTCAACCCCGGCGATCTTAAATTCAACGCGGCGGTTGCTTGAGCGGCCGCTGTTGGTCTTGTTGCTCGCCAACGGCTTGGTCGGGCCAAAGCCCTGGGCTTGCAGTTTGCCCACGTCGACGCCTTTGCTGACCAAGTAGGTTTTCACGGATTCGGCGCGGCGCTGCGACAAGTCCATGTTGTGTGCTTGATCGCCACGGTCGTCGGTATGTCCTTCAATGATCACCGCTGGCAAATCAGGATGGGATTTGATGACCTCGGCGACTTTGTCGAGCAGCTTGAAGGATTTTGCCAAAATTACGTCTTTGTCGGTTTTGAAGTACACGACATCGATGATTTGAATTCCCGTCGAGGTAATCGTGGCGCTCTGCTTCTTGTTGCAGCCGTTGAATTTTACGTCGCCGGCCTCATCGGGACAGGTGTCTAACCGATCAACTACGGTGTCCGCGTCGCGATCTTTGTCTGGACATCCCGAATTTTCGACCTGGCCGGCCTCCATTGGGCACTTGTCGGTGACGTCGGCAACGCTGTCTTTATCGTTGTCGAGGTCAGGGCAGCCGTCATCGTCTTCAAAGCTGTCGCGATCCTCAGCTGCATCCGGGCACTTGTCGATGGCATCAGCAAAACCATCGCTGTCACGATCCGCAATGTCGGGGCAACCATCTTCGTCTTGGAAGCTGTTGACGGTCTCGACTTCAACTGGACATTTGTCGATGGTATCGGCAATGCCGTCTTTATCGTTGTCGGCATCAGGGCAGCCGTCAACGTCTTCGAACCCATCACGATCTTCGGCTTCATTCGGACATTTGTCCGTAGCGTCGGCAACTTGATCATCATCGTTGTCCCATTCTGGGCAACCATCGCCGTCCTTAAAGCTGTCTTGGTCTTCGGTTTCCGTTGGGCATGCATCGTTAACACCCAGCACACCGTCGCCGTCAGGGTCGAGATTGCCGCCACCGTCTTGGCCAAATCGACCGATGCGTACACCGGCCAAGGCGCGCCAGTCAGGCGAACCAAAACCCGCTTGGATGCCTGCGCCACCGGCTGCGAACAACACCCATTTGTTTGCCATGGTGTAGGCCGGCCCAGCCAAAACTTCCGAGTAGTTGCGGCCAAACGTACCAAACGGATCATTCGCTGCGGTCGCTAGCGAAAGATTAAGGTCCGCTTCCAACTCCTTGGTGATGCCATAGGCAATGCCACCACGCAGCCGCAGCTCGTCGTCGATTTTTAGGTCGTTGATCGTTTTGGGCGTGCGAATCAGATAGCCAAGATTTGCCGCCCAACGCAATTTGCCCACGCGGTTAGACGCCGAAAGATACGTGAATAGCGTTGCGCCTTTTTCACCCCGGTAGTTTTCAGCTGAGGCAGTTGGCAGCGACACTTCAGCGGTCAAGGCCAACCCAAACGGTACCTTGCCGCGCCGCAACAATTGCGCCTTCGGTGAAATACGCAAGTCACCCAGGCCGACCCCGCCGATATCGGTGAGCATGCCGTTGACGCCGGTTTGCATCGTGTCGCGCGATTGGTCGAAAATGAGCGGCAAATCTGCCGCAACTTGCAACCACGGCAGCACCACCACCGAGCCGCCGAGCTCGCCACCAAGGCGATTTTGCACCAGCGAACCAATGCGCTCATTGTCACCGTTGGTCGTATCGTACACATTGAGCGGATCATTGGCAGCACCTAGCCACAAGTGCATATCCCACGACCAGCGTTTCCCTAACTCGCCCGACTCGATCGACAAAATGCCGTTGCGATCTTGAGAGATGGAAAAACGCTCCACCGTGAAATTCTGTTTTTCAACGACTTGCGCTTGTGCAGCAGTGGCTGAAATAGCCAGCACACCAAGCCCAAGGCTAGATGCCACAGCCACATGTTTGGATTTGCGCCGGCGACGCACCAATGCGCCGAGTACCATTACAACACCAACCAGGCTCAACGCCGAGCGATTGGCGCCGCTGGTCGAACAACCACCACCGGCAATGCCAACCGAGTCATCAAAGCCATTGCCGTCGGCGTCGCTGTCGCATAGGTCGCCGCGACTGTCCCCATCCGAATCATTCTGGTCG
>JAYWHS010000497.1:0-13177 GCA_043777635.1 Kofleriaceae bacterium
GCCAACAACGCTGCGCGCGCCGAGGCGATACGCCGTGTCGCACTTGCACGATGAATGCCGCAAATTCGCGCAATTTCGTCGGTGGCAACGCCTTGTTCCAAGGCCAACCCAAGCACAAACCGATCATGCGGCTGGAGTCGCGTCCATGCTGTTTGCATCGCGTTGCTCAGTTGCGGCCCATAGGTCGCGCGCATGTATTCGAGCTCCGTATCGGCTTGTGGCGTCGAGGTAAAGGCTTGCAGTGTCGCTTGCGTGCTGCGGCGGGTGGTGGTGCACAGCGTCAGTGCTCGCCGGGTGCACACGGTGCGCACGAATGCACGCAACGGGCCGCGCCCGCGGTATTGCAGCAGCGTCGGTGGTCGATCCGCTTCACCAACCAGCATGGCGATACGCGCGATTTGCGTGCTGTCGTCGACAACATCTTGCGCAAAGCCACGGTCGCGCAAATGCCGCGTGGCCGAGGCCATCACGGTTTGCTCAAATTCCCGCAATGCCTGCGGATCTTGGCCAACCGATGCCCACGCCAACAAAACGTCGTCGATAAATGCTTCGGCGACGTTGGCTTCGCTCACGGGCCCCGCAAGCGCTGCCACCAACGTTGCAAGTTGCGCCGCAGGCAACCGATGCGCTGGATAACGCTGTTGTAGCAAGGATGTGAGCAACGCTGCTTCCACGTCCACCAATGTACTCTATACTCACGTGCCGGCTACGTCGTGCTTCATGAATCAACTTGAAAACCACTGTCTTTCCGACGAGCAATTGGCTGCCTTGACCAGTGGCATGATGGTTGATCCCGAGCGTAGCGCAGCGATTGCGCACGCTGCGGATTGCGAAAATTGCCGGTTATTAGTTGGTGATTTGCTCGCTCAAAATAGCCAGGTGCCAACCACCATTGGCCGGTACGAAATTCTCGAATCGTTGGGTGCGGGTGGGATGGGCGTGGTGTTGCGGGCGCGCGACCCGGTGTTGCGCCGGGATGTTGCACTCAAGATGTTGCACGCCAAGTTGGCTGCCCCGGCGCATCGCGAGCGCATGCTGCAAGAAGCACGCGCGTTGGCCAAGCTGTCACACCCTGGCATTGTGCCGGTGTTTGATTGTGGCGATGCCGATGGCGAAGTCTACGTGGCAATGGAACTTGTCGACGGAGATCCGTTGCATCATTGGTTGCATCAAGCTCCGCGTTCACGCCTAGCGCGAGCACAGGTTGCACTTGGTGTCGCGGACGCGTTGCTTGCCGTGCACCAAGCGGGGCTGTTGCATCGCGACATCAAGCCAAGCAATGTCGTAATTCGCAACAACGCTCCGGTGCTGATCGATTTTGGTTTGGTCCGCGATATTACGCCGGCGCCAGATGATCGCAGCGGGCTGGCTGGGACACCGCAGTGGCTTGCACCCGAAGTGTTGAGCGGCGCCAATGCCACCATGGCTAGTGATCAGTTTCAGTGGTGGTCACTCGTCGATTTGTTGCTGCCTAATGATCATCGCGTTGCAGCGCTGGTGCAGCGTGGGCGAGCGCTAGATCCTACGCAGCGTTGGTCTTCGATGGCGCAAGCGCGCGCACAGCTTGCAGCAGTGGTGGCACCTCGGACGCGCTGGCCGGTGTGGGCGGCGTTGGGCGTTGGCGCGGTGGTAGTGGCCATGACATTGCGTCCAGCGTCGAAGGCCGCAACCGGGTCAGCAGCTGCAATGCAAAGCGCCGACTCGTGCAGCCAAACACTCGACACTTGGCCGGTTTTGCAACGGCTCGTCGTCGCTGGCAATCTGGTGACCGCTGGCGCTGATGCTCGTCGCATTTTGCAAGGCATCGACACCCGCGTCGGTGCATTACAACAACTCTTGCCCACCGCTTGTCGCGCAGCGCGCAACGGTGAACTAGCGGCTCAGCCGATCGCGTTGCGCAGCTATTTATGTCTGCAAGATGTCTGGCACGATACCGCTGTGGTGCTGGGCGAAATGGCCACCCATCAACGTGCCGATCTGCGGCGCTTCGTCGACGAATGGGCCGAACTACCGCAGGCTGCGGCATGTCAAACCTCGGTTGCGGCATCGCCGGCACCACCGCCACCCGCAGTTGCCGCTGCGGTAAGCGCGCTCAAAGAAGCAATTTTTGTCACCATGAATGCTGAAGCCCCAGCCACCGAAAAAATGGCAGCGTTGCAAGCAATGCAAGACGGCATAGCCGCAACCGACTACGCTCGGCTGCGCGGCGACTGGCATGGCGCGTTGGCGTCGGTTGCGTTTGAATTAGGCGATATTGACGCATCCAAACGTGAGTTAGCCCAAGCAATCAACGACGCTCAAGTTGCCGGCGACGATGATGCTGTTGCGCGGTTGTTGATCAATCGGTTGCGCTTGGCCGCAGATCACGGTGAACGCGATACCACCGCCTTGGAGCAGCAAGCCATGGCCATCGCGGGGCGGCTGCGCAACAGGGCAATCACCATGCGGTTGTTGGCTGTGCGTGCGGCAACCGCGTATGCCCGAGGTGATGGTAGCCAAGCTGTGCAATTGTCGCGGCAAGCAACGCAAGGCTTCGCGGCGCTCACCCTTGATGCCAACGCCGAGCATGTCGTGCTGTTGCAAAACTATGCCGCGATGGTCCAACAAATGGAATCACCAGCCAACGCTGCTCCGCTGTACGACGAACTGGTTGAGCTAGCACGTCGACGTTTTGGCAGCGAGGGAAAAGACTACTGGGAGGCCCGAGGCGCACGCGCTACAAACTACATGTACGGCGGCCAACTGGCACAAGCGCAAACCGAGTTAGCGGCGGTGCTTGCATGGTTCACGGCGTTTCATCCCGATGACGCCAGCGTATTCATCCACTTGTCCAGTTACATGTGTGAGTTGCGCATTGGCCAAGCTGAGCTTGCCGCAGCGCAGCAGATTTGCATCAATGCGTTGGCACGTAGTGAAGCGCTGTACGGTGCTGACTCGGCGCGGATCATGTGGCAACTACAGTTGCGCGCGCGCTGGTTACTCGCGAATGACCAAGCGGTGCAAGCCTTGCCGTTGTTGCGCCGGGCCATGGCCATCGGTGAGCACAATGTGTTGTCACCGACCGAAGCATTCGCAACGCGCACGTATTTGGCGCTTGCGCTCATCGCGGTTGGTCGCGATCCCGAAGCTGCACCGTTGCTTAGCGCGGTAAGCCTCGCTGCCGCGTCGGATCCCGGTGTCTGCGGCTTTCTCAACGCCAGCGAGAGCTTGCCGAGACTGCTGGTGGATGCCGCCAAACGTTGTAGCGCTGCGCCGGCACCATCAGTCGCGCCGTAGTGCGTCAGTTCTGCGAAGCGTAGATGATCAAATACTGGATTCGCGCTTTAACCATGGAAGCTTCAAGGTAAGTCGTGCCGGTAATTTCGACGGGCGCCAGGCCAACGCTGGCCATTGAATCGATAAAGGGATTTGTCGATTGTAACCGCAGGGTATCGCTACCGCCGGTGAGCCGCGGCGTATTAATCGTCAACGTAAATGCCATGCCGGACACGAGTTCGGGGGCCACCGCCATCGGCACTGATTTGTTGTTGGGCAAGCCGGGCACGGTTTCATCGAGGTCGGCACTTGCAGGGCGGACTCCCACGTTACGGTTGACCGAGGCCAACACGCCGCGACTGTCGGTGTCGGAGTCGCGATACCAAAACCCGGCCCATTGCGGTCCGGCCGATGTGCTGGCGTCGATAATTTCGATCCGCACCGCCGACCGTGTCATTTTCGCATGGTAGGCAAGTTCCGCGCTGCCGGTATCGAGTGCGCTGCCTAACACGGTACCGTCTTGGGAATAACCAACCGTGCCAAAGTATTCAAAATTAGCCGATGGCTGATCACAGGCATCAAAGAACGTGATGAAGTCACCGGTTTTAGCGGGTCGAGGATCACAGGCATCGCCAACACCGTCGGGCAGCTCATTGCTTACAACTTCGCCGATATCAAGTTGATTCAGATTGGCAGTTACCGGACAGTTGTCACAAGTATCGGCCACGCCGTCGCCGTCCTCATCGTGGCCGAGGCAATTGCGTGCGTCCGGTCCATCAGCGACATCCGCCGCGTCGCTTGAGAGTGCAGGCGCAAAGCCCAACCGGCCACAGCTCACAATCGCGATAGCGCTAACGGCTGCACTCAGTAGTTTCACTTGAAAATCTTATCATGGTTGTTCCGCGATACCAGATTGTTTACGGTGGTTACAGCATCGCGACCGTCAGCGGGAGACTCGGCAGCGTCGACGCTTTCGGTCGCAGCCAGAATTTCGCTGGCATCCCAGTGTGGCGCTTCCTTGGCAAGCTCAAGCAATAATTGTTCAAAAATTTCAGTGTTCATCGGCGTGGCAGTTTCGCGCCACACGCTCGACATCGCCAACCGACTGCGCAACGCCGTGGTGAAAATATCCAGCCAGCTCGGCGAGCTGTAGGTGAAATTTAGCGACAACGCGTCGGAGAATCCATGCGTCGCGTGCCAGGTGCCGCGTGGCACAAACAATAAGCTGCCGGGTTCAAGCACGATGGTTTGGCAATCCTGCGGCATCTGGCTCGGCATCGGTAGCGTCGCGTAGGATTGCAATTCGTCGTCGACAACTTGCCCCATGGTGTGGCGAGTCAACGGACTCTCGACATGGTGATTAGCTGCAAGCTGCCACTGCTTGCGGCCGTGCAATTGCAACACAAAGTTGATGTTCTGATCGAAGTGCGGCGCGGTGCCTTTGCCTTTAGGTGTGGCGTACACCAAGCACCGGCTTTGGGTCAGCGCAGAAAGTTGCAGCTCCTGGCGCAACGCACCAAGCCAGCGTTGCAATTCTGGCGCAATCAAGTGTGCTTCGTTGAATAACAAGCCCATGCCGTTATCAAAAAGTTTGCGTGCGTCGAGGGTCGATGCATCGATCGAACTGGCTTCGTCGGCAACGTCGGGTAAATGCGCTGCCACCGGAAACGGCCAGGCATTGAGTAATGCGTTGAGCGAGGCCAAAAATGGCAACGTGGTCAGCGCGGCAATTGAATCGGTTAGGCCATGCACAACAAATGGTTGATTGGCGGCAAAGGCGGCCATGAACTCCGCACGCGTTCGCGGCTGCACCAGCGCATCGAGGTAGCTGGTCACGTGTGACTCGGATGGCATCGGTGACAGATCAAAGCATAAGCAAGCACGCGCCACAGTGGCTTATTCGCATCGGCACGGCTACGGACTACGGCAGTTAGTACCGATCAATCAACATGCGAGGCAACCACGCGCGCTGGTGGCAGCGCGCTAGCGAGATTGTTCGCAGGCAGCTCATCCACCGAAGGCAAGCGAGCGATGAAGCCGCACGCAATGGCAACCAGGCCACTCAAGATGAACAGATAGTGCTCTGGGTCGAACAAGCTGCGATTGTGCGATTCGAAGACACGGCTGCTGCCATTCATATAGTCGACGGTTGCAACCACGGGCCACACAAACGGTTTCGCGATCAGCACCACGCCAACTGCCACGCCCATCCAAAAACCAAGGCGACGTTGATCTCCAAATCGCCAAAACAACGCACCGACCGCTGCGAAAAAACCGATCATCGGTGCATCGAACAACGACGTGTTGTTGGTACCTGCGTTATTGGGATCGGATTGATTGGCGAGCTTTACCAATAAAAAGTAGCAAGTAATAATCGTTAGGCCGCTCGCGATCACAACGCCGAGCGTGCGGGCGTGTGTTGGTTGGCGTACTTTCCACGCCGAGAGCTTGTCGCTCGCGAACAACAGCACCATCAGTGCAATTGCAGCGAACAGCATCGGTAGCAGTGCTTCTGGAGGAAGATTGAGCCGAATTCCGAGGATCATTGCTGACGAGTGTTCCATGGCACATCCGATTGTGAGCGATGTTGTATGCCCAACCAGTGCACGATATGGGCCGCTGGCAACCGGACATTTTGCGCCATGAGCTGCACATTTGTTGACGGAGCCGCTTTGTCGACGAGCTTAGCTGGCAAGTGTGCTGGCCATGGCTAGTACCGCCGCCGCTGCAACAAGCGCTGGCGTCCTCGGTCTGGCCAGGGTAAACCGTCGGCGATGTCGGTAGATCCAATTCGCAAACTGGTACAGGAACTCGGCCGCTTGCCAGGTATCGGCGAGAAGTCGGCAACCCGGTTGGCGTTTCACTTGCTGCGCGCGCCCAAACATCAGACTCGCGAATTGGCTCAGGCGCTCATTGATGTGACCGAAAAGATCCAACTGTGTTCGATCTGCACCAACATGACGCAACAAGATCCATGCGCCACGTGTAGTGATGTGCGGCGCGAGGCGCGGGTGATTTGCGTCGTGTCGTCGCCGTCGGATCTCGTTGCGATCGACCGCGGCGGGCATTTTCGTGGCAAGTATCATGTGCTGCATGGCGTGCTGTCGCCGTTGGAAGGCATTGGCCCCGACGATTTACGCATTGCGGAATTGGTGCGGCGCCTCGGTGCTGATGCGCCGGTCGAAGAAGTCATTGTTGCGACTAGCCCGAGCGTGGAAGGCGAAGCCACCGCGATGTACTTGGCCCGCTTGATCAAACCGCTGGGTATTAAAGTTTCGCGCATCGCCACCGGGTTACCCGTCGGTGGCGAGCTGGAATACACCGACCAAGCCACCATTGCGCGAGCACTGTCCGGCCGCGCCCAGATGTGACCGCAAAATCAAATACGATTTATTGCAGGGCAAAAACGATCTTGACGTAGCCTGCTCGCAAGATGGCAAAATCAAAACCAGCAACTCAAATTGAATGGCTCGGCGGGATTTATTCGTCACCGCCGGCGCTTATCATTACCTCGTCGGCAGACATTGATTGGGAGAAGCACTTTTCCAGTGATGCACCCGACGACGGCCCGCCGCCTCCCAAATCAGGCGCAGCCGAAGTTTTGGTTTGGATGACTGCCGACGGCACCGTGCTTGGCCAACAGACCTATGCCGCCGATCAAGCTGCCGTGCACGCCGTTGAGCATTTTTTGCAAACCACCCAGGCGCCAACCGCTGGCGCCGCCCACCAACCGCACCGCCTCGTCGTCGGTGATGCCGCTCTCGCCGAAATACTGAGCAAGGGTTTGCCGGCCAACATCAAAATTGTCGTCGAAGACACCATGGAACTCGACGACATGATGATGGACGAGTTCGAATTGTATTCAATGGACATCGACGCTTCGGTGCCGGCGATCGCAGCGTTGCTGCGCTAGCACCGGAGCCTCGCAGTTAAGCAAAGTTGTTCAAAAATCTTGGCACTATTCGATCCTTACTCGGGTCTCGGCCGCCGGATCTCGGCCGCCGGGCACGGAGTCTTATCGACGATGCACGAAGGCCGTGGTCATCTCGGCAAACCGTTGCAGATACTAGGAGCGCGGCCGGCCGCGTTTCGGTATCAGCGTCGGATTTTCGTGTTCACAGCGCCGCGAATTTGCTGAGCGCATCTTCGAACCGATACGAAAATTTGTACGGGCGTTTAGGAACAATCTTAAACGTTTCGCGCCACGAGTTGTCAGCGAATAAATCGTGTTTGCTGCTAACGTTGCGCATTTGCCGCACTTTATCGAGGTCCCACGCGGGCTCATCTGGTTCCCAAATAAAATGAGTCACGCGAGTTGGCCGAAACACCGCGAGCGAAATCTCGTTGGCTTTTGCGCCGACGATTAGTTCGTCAAGCCGATCGTAAACCCGTGCAGTTTGCAGTAGAAGCTTCCGCCGTTCACTCCAATTGTTCTCAGTGCCAATGTGCCCCACTGCAACGAGTTCGCTTGGCTCAACCGGTCGATAGGTTTCTGGCCTTGAGTCAGATGCGCTGCGCACCACGCGGCAATTCAGCCAATCATACTTTTTGTATTGCTCGGTCTGGTCCAGTCGACGAAACGGCGCCGGATACATGCGTATCCAAGTGCCATCCTCGCGCACACCAGCGGTACAAACCGTCTCGCCATATTTGCGCGACAGCGTCGGATACGCCTTCACCGTAACGAGTATTCGCTCTTGTCTAACCTCCACCATACCCACCCGCCCCCATGCGATCTGTTTTTTTACAAATGCAGCGCTTTAAAAATTTTGCCCAGCGAAGATTCGAGGGCTTCGGCAACGCAGTGGCGATGACATTGTTGCGGCAACGATTCATAGCAGGTCAGCGCGACTCGCTCGCCAGCCTTGAGCCAGCCGGCAATCTGCTGCACGGCGGCGTGCTGCAGCGGCAAGCTATGCTGTTCGTAGTCCGCAAATAGCGCATCATAATCAGCCTGCGTAACTAAACTTTGCCGCTGCTCCGAGTCGATGCCCAGCGCGCGCACATGTTCATAGCGAATACCAACTCCGATGCAGCCGGTAGCCAAGGCACTCTTCGAGAACCCGTATTTGCGGCTAATTGGATTGCGCCGTACATCACACAACACCGTGACGCCAGCTACCAGCAATGCGTTGAGGTAGTTTTCTAACGTGCGGCCTTCATAGCCAATCGTGCAAACCCGGCCAACCTTGTCGTAGGGTGCCGGTGCTGCGCGTGCAATATTTCGCAATGCCGTCTGTTCACCTTGCAACACACGCTCGGTAATCTCGCTGCGCGTCGCGTAGTACGGAAATAACTTGTACGTTGCAGCCACCAAAGCATCGCCGCGTATGTCGCGATGTCGTTGCGCAAATGCCGTGGCCGTGGCTTTGTCTGCATGTGCCAGGACCTCGCGGCCAAGCGCCGTGAGCTGCCATTCGAGTTCAATTTCTTCCAGCAAGCCTCGCTCTACCAATTTGCGGCGATCTGCGTAGCTGGTGAACGAAAATGCGCCGAACTTATACGGTACAAAATCGTACGGTGCTGCTTCGTCATACTCTTGGCAGTACAAAAAAGCAGCTTCTCAAAATCCAAATTTCCGACAGTGCCACCCAACGCTTCAAGCAACAGCAGCGCCTGGCGCTGACGCTCAAACAACAATGGTGATGGCCGTTCCATGCGCGAACCCTCGCATTCGCGAAACTGCGATGCAAGCTCTTTGAGATTCATGTTCAGTCGCGGCTGAGTCGAGTGGTTCGCGCTTCGCTACTTGGGCAAAAGATCGCACAGCGACGCGTAACGTCGCTCGCGCTACCTTATGGCCGCTTGGTCGTTGAAGCTGCCCGTTTCACAAGTACTTCCAATGCCTCTAAAGCATCAGCTTCGCCCACTAGCTCACGAGCCTCGCGTCGCGCTTGCTCAAAGTGCGCATAAGCGTTCGTCGCGATCGAGTCGGCTTGCTCGCGGCCGACGCTGCCTGCGTTCGCCAATACGTTGCGTTCGTTGAAGCGCAGAAATTGGTCGAGCTTGGTTTGCCAATCGGCAACAAAGACTTGCTTGCGCCGCTTCGCTTGATCTTCGGAGTAGTCGAGAAACATCACGACAATGCGATTTAGTTCATCGATTTCGGTTTCGCCCAGGTAGTTCTTGGCAATCGTGATATCGCCTTTACGAACAACATCGCCTTTCCACGACGTAAGACCCATGTTGGGCGCCGCAGCATTCGCACGTTCGGCGATCAGCTCCGGCGCAGTTTTACCTGTGGCAGCAAAGTGCAGCTTGTTCTGCACGATCACAAACATGTCTTTGGTGGCAGCTTCCGTTGGTGCGTAGTCGGTGGCCAATTGCAAAATATCGCGTATCCGCAGGTACACCCGTTTTTCGCTAGCGCGAATCTCGCGAATGCGTTCGAGCTGCTCGTCAAAATAGTCAGGCACGCCGCTGCCAGGAGTCGGCGGATTCTTCAACCGCTCATCGTCCATGGTGAAGCCTTTGAGCAGATATTCGCTCAACCGCTCATTGGCCCATTGCCTAAATTGTAGTCCGCGCTGGCTACGTACTCGGAAGCCAACCGCGACGATCATCGCTAGGTTGTAGTGCTCTACATCGCGAGAAACTGAACGATTACCCTCGGTTCGAACTATCCGGAAACTCCGGATAGTTGCGTCACGCAGCAACTCGCCCTCCTCATAGATGTTAGCAATGTGCTCTTGAATCGTACGCACATCTTTGCCGAACAGCTCCCCGATCAGCCGTTGGGTCAGCCAGATTGACTCATCTTCAAACCGGCACTGAATCTTAGTGCGGCCATCCTTGGTTTGATAAAGCACCAGCTCCGAGTTACTCGCGTGCTCGGCATCGCCTGTCGAAATATTAGCGGCTACTTTGCCCTTCACATCCACTCTGGTTTTGCCGCTCACGAGTCACACCCTATGTGTGCAAGCACCGCTTGCACAATTGCCGTGCAGTGATTCAACCCTTGAGACCCATTGCCTCCATGTACTACCAGCGCGATACCAATCGAAAACTTCGCGGCTGTCATACGCGCTGTACGATAACGGAAGAGTCTGCATCTCGCGGCAGTCATGTGTATAAATCTACGTTGAATCAACGTGGTATCAGCATCATCGCTCCATCGGCATTTCGTCCCATGTGCGCCCGTCGAGCAAGCGGCCGGCTTTCTTCTTGTTGGTGCCGCCCCACTGCTTGAAGAAAAACGCCACGCCGGCTTTCACGCACTGATCGCGAATCGCTTCAACCCATGCAGGATTCATCGGCCGAGCACCCGGGCCTGATTCGCCGCCGACGATCACCCAGTCAATACCGCGCAGTTTGAGCTTAGGCAGTGGTCCCAGCAGTGGCTCGATCGACAAAAACTTCACCTGCGCGCGCGTCGAACGCAATGCTTCAATTCGTTCGACATACTCCGCATTTTCAACGCTCACGCCCATCCACACATTGGATGGCCAATCGATCTGCGCATCCATTGCGGCCACTCGTTCGGCGCGTTTTGTTAGCACTTGAAACTGATGCCAGTGCGCGCGGCGCATTACATCAAAAACCTGTTGCACGTAGGCATCCGGCACCGCTTTGTGAAACAAGTCGCTCATCGAATTCACAAAGATGCGCTGCGGCTTTTTCCACCCCAGTGGCAACGCCAGCATCTTCGGTTGCAGCGTCAGCGCAAACCCATTGCGATAGTTCGGCTGCCCCATCGCTTGCAACCGCTCCGACATCCGCTCGGCATAACAATGCTTACATCCCGGACTGATCTTGTTGCAGCCCGTCACCGGATTCCACGTGGACTCCGTCCATTCGATGCCTGAGCCTTGCGCCATTAGCAATACCGTTACCCCGGCCGCAGTGCTGGATCGTGCATTGCGTTTCGTGTTGGCAGGTATGCTTCTGGAATCTCGGCCAAGGCGACGGACCAAACCGCCACAATTTGATTGTCGACTTGATCCACCAAGAAACCGCGGTCAGTATTTAATAAATCACGCATGCTGCGTTTCCCGTCGAGATAAGCGGCAATTGCGTCGGCTTCGGTCCGTATAGCCAACCAACGCGAAACGGCGCTATTCTGCGCGCACCACTTCATCAAATACACATCACCATGCACCTCTCGATGCTCCGACAAGATCGCACCGTCGAAGAATTCAAGATCTCGAACCCACGTGAGGTTGACCGGCAACGAACGAAGTCGGATTCCAAGTTTTGGCAAAGCATAGGCCACGCCAAACCGTCTCATTGTATTCGCGGATCGCGCAAGCGAAATTATCCTGCCCATACTTGCGCTTACCTTAGCCGATCTCGCGTTCGCGTCTGAACATTGCGTTCCTCTGCAATCGGCCGCATCGTGGGCTGGATCGAGCGGGTTGCCCGGCAACTTCAATAGTTTCATCATGGGACCGGCCTCGAAAAATTTCCGCGTGGGCATAGGAGAATCAGCAATGTCGAAGAAGAAACTGCCGCTACTGGGGCTAACGATTCATTTAGTAAAGAAGGATGTTGATTCCAAGCATATTCTAAAGAATCAAGCAGGACTAAAGCAGCACGATGTTGTCGATGGCGACTCTCATATTGGTAGGCTCTATCGGGCTCTTGCAACGGAGCGGGAGCCGTCATGGGCAGGTATTCTCAAACCGTACGTCGCAAATTTTCCGAAGCTACTTAACCGCAGCCACTCTTCCGTTCTGTTGATCGAGAAAGCTGAGCGGTGGTTCGCGATCACTTTTGGTTATGGATGGACACTGTTAGTCGACGATGTGGCCGAGGAAAGCTTTGGTCTTCGGGTAACATTGAATTCAATCGCCGAGGAAGGCATCCGAGCGGTGAATGTCACATCAATGGAAGCATTTGCGAATCAGAGACAAACTCAATCCATCCAACACGGCCCAATTCGACAGTTTGGGATTGACTACGAGCAAGAGGTTGTCCGCGCAATAAGTGGCCAGCCGGCAGATTCGAAGCTAGGAGCGTTCATGGTCGGCAAAGGACCACTTTCTATTCGTGCACGCACAAAGTTGTCAAGCCTTCCGATTTTGTTAGGTCGATATATTAAGCAGTTTGAGTCGGAAGCATTCAAGGAGAAATTCGACGGTATTGACCAGATTTCGGAAATTCGCGATCCCAAGCGAGTCGACGCACTTAACTTGCAAGTGGTCGCAAAGGTCAATGAAAAAGAAACACAATACATGTGGCTTGGCCCACCAGAAGTGATCAACTGGGAGGAGATTGTTGGTTTTGCGTTTGCGCAAGCTCCCTCTGAGTTGACGGCAAATCCATGTATCGAAGATCTTCTTCAGGAACTGGCGTTAGGATCCGGCGATGCTAGCGTGGCTCTGCTCAAACGCCGCCATCTATATGGGTTCGACGGAGACGGCAACTATGTGAAGAAATGGTCACTGTTTAAGTCATTGCATTGCGAAATTAGCGACGAAACAAGCACCTGCGTTTTGTCAAACGGCACGTGGTTTGAGGTGGAACGCAATTTCGTGCGGAAGGTAAACAAGGCTGTTGATACACTGCTAGTGCATAAGCCGCTTTTGGCAGCCAAGCCAAAAGAAATCGAAAACACCTACAACAAGCGTACCCGCTTCATCAAGCCGTGCGTCGCGACGCAGCTTGACGTGATACGCTCGCCGGTTGGTTGCGGCTAGCTTTCGAGCGGCGTGGGCGGGACGGTGATGTTGCCGACGGGGATCGCGAGTTCATCGGGGTTCAGCCGGGCGCGCGTGCGCGCCCAATAGGCCGGCCACAATTCAAGGTAGCGATCGCGTGGCCAAGCTGGCAGGACGCGAAAGAGTTCGGCAAGGTAGATTTCGGGGTCAAGTTGATGACGGCGCGCGGTGGCAATGAGCGAAAGCAAATTGCCGGCGGCTTGGGCGTGGTCGTCGCTGCCGACGAAGAGCCAGGCTTTGCGACCCATGGCGATGCGGCGCAG
>JAYWHS010000498.1:0-13172 GCA_043777635.1 Kofleriaceae bacterium
TGCCGGCGACTTGTCGTCGGCAGAAGGGACGGGAACGTCCCTTGTTTGATCGAGGCTAACCAGCAGCTTTGACACTTTGGCAAAGCGATGCTGGTTAGCAGCCGTGGCGGCCTTTGCCGTGTTGGGCATAACGGTGGGCCAATGGTTCAAACAGCGTAAAACGTTTGTGCTGCCAGCAACCCGTACCATTGCCGACCACACCACCGCAGCGGTTGATGGTCAGCGCGTTAAAATTGTCGGCCAGATCTTTGCGACGACGACAACTACGTCGCCAATTTTCCATGTCAGTTGCGTCGCGGCGCGCGGGTCGAAGATCTCGATCAATGGCAATACCAACACCGTCGAAATCACCTACGTAGCGACGCCCCACTTCTACGTTTTTGATGATTCTGGAATTGTGCAAGTGTTGATGCCGGAGCGCGCCGAATTTGTTTTGTGGCGCATGAAGGGTCCCAGCACCAGCGCCAGCAACGTACTTACCGAAAGTGAAACTGCCATCAAAGTTGGCGACCTGCTGTGCATCAGTGGCATCGCAGCCTGGAGTATCGACCCACACAAACCTCGTCACCCACGCGATACTGCAACGTATCGGGATTCGCCCAATCGCATTTTACAACTCACGGCAACGGGTGACACCGAAGCAACCGCCATCATCGTATCCGACGATCGCGCCCTATTCGGGGGCTTGGTTACCACCCGCAATCCAAAGCGATTGCCCAAGCTTGCAACGTAGGTGCTGCCCTGCGACACGGCCGCGCGCTGGCCGCCGCGATCGGCTGACGATTGTCAGCAACTCACATTCAATAAACATGGTGGTGGCCAACAGGCCATTGCACTATCGCAAGATGAAACAACCAGCCTGCGTTGCGCTCACCTTCATGTTGGCCCTCGGGCTACCAGCGACGGCGCTGGCGGATGCGCCGGAAGTTCCGGATGTTCCAAGTCCAAACCAGCTGCCGACCGCTGCCGCGTTGCCGGCAACCGGAGTTTCGTTTCGGGTGAGCCAACGGTTGACGCTGCGAACTTCGGTTGCTGCGGCGAACGACGGTAGCGACAGCGCTGATAATTCCGCTCAGCAGCCCGATGTGACAGCGATTCGCGATGTCGTTACGATCTCTCCGTGTGAACTTGTGACGATCAACCTCAAACGCGGCAATCTGCGTGCAAGTAATTCGAGCGAAGACGCCTTACTAAGCTTTTCAGACCTAACACCAGGGCCATATACCTACGAAGTAGAATGTCGAAATCGTGAGCATGGTGCCGGCTCAGTTAAAGGCACAGTCGAAATCACTGCAAATACCATGGCCGAAATACCGATCACCGTCGATATTTCAGATCGCGATCGCTCGAACGACAATGTGTTTTCCGGGTCCATGGGTGAAGTCATCTCGATCCGCAGCGGTTCACCCGACCAAAAAGGCGGTGACCTCAACAGCAAAACCCGCGATCTCACCATCCTCGCCAACCTTGGCTATGTCACCTCGCGCGACACCCACCAAGGCATCGCGCCGTTGGCGTTCACAGACCTCGGCGTGTGGTCGATCGCAGCAGCCTTCACACCGGAACGCCGGCTGACCTTTGGTGGCAAAGTTGCCGGCCTCGCCAAATCACCGGCGACGTTAGATGCCCGCGTGATTCAAAACGCCGGCGCTACTCTATCGTATGCATTTGGTCGGCACCTCGCGGCCAGCGCAGGCGGCCAATGGCAAGCCGGTTGGGACACCACCCGCAGCGTGATCAACGCCGGTGGCGGCATAACCTGGCGCAAACAACACGCCGAGTTTGTCAAAACCGAATTCAGCGTTGGCGCCGAAGGCGTGATGCATCGCGGTGCTGCACTCGACGGTAATCGCACCTCAACGTTTGCAACTGGCACGGCCGAGGTGCAGCTCTGTTGGAACTCATGCGATCGCCGCTACGGAGCTTCGTGGTTTGGCTTCGATGCAGCGATTCCGCTGACTCATTCCAATGATGCCGCCAACCTGGTGGGCGCCAAGCCCAATAGCGCATTGGGCTTTCATGTCGGGTCCTTTATGCGAGTCAATGATTCGTTTGATCTATTCGCGGATGTCGCATGGCACGATCGTGGTGACGCCGCTGCTATCAAGACCGAATTTGGCACCTTGCTCGGTGGATTCGACCAGATTCAATTATCGCTCGGTGCGATTTTCTATTTTCATTTTGGCAAAGCAAAACAGCGCAACAGCGGTGACTACGTGCGCGCGCTGTGACCCGAACCAGCGCTCGATGCACTATCAATGATGTTTTCGTGCGTGTTTGAGCGCGATGGTACTTACCAGCGCGGCTTCGCGAATGGCAGGATCGTCGTCGGTGACGAGTTGCGCAAGCGCACCATCAATCCCGACTGCGACAAGTGGTACGGCTAGCACCTGTGCCATCATCAGGCGTTGCCGTGGATCGTTCGACGTTGCCCAATCAACAACTACACAACTGCGATCGAAGCCGTCCATCGTTAATAGTTCGTGCAAAAACGCATCATGCGCCGCAGCGCGAACCTGTGGAACGGAGTCATCACCGAGCTGAGTGAGCAGTGATGCGAGCTGCGGTGACCAAACCACTGGCTTGATCGCTAGGCTGGTCGCAACATGCTCACGCACCGCGGCTCGACCATCGCAGCCCAGCATGCCGAGCAAGCGCATCCGATCTTCGGGCGCCCAATCATCATTGTCCTCGGTTTCTTCCACAACCTGATTGAGCTTGCGCTCTGGAATCACCGACAGATCGGCGGCGACAGCAGCCGACGTCGCAATCGACATGCCGACGCACACCAACGCTAACCTCCGTAAAACCGCATCTAATGAACGCATGGCGGACCTCCTATATAGATTGTCTGAAACCACAACCAGGGCTAGCTCGAAATCATTCCGGCCATCAATCAAATTTCGTAACGCATGAGACTCGTTTCAACAGGTTCGGTTGAAAGCTCCTAGGCCAACCGTTTCACCCGGTGATCGATCCACTTGGTGCCGTAACTTCCCACCAACATCGCCAGCACAAAAATGCCGGCGCGACTCGGGCTAACGCCCAACGATGCGATTGCGGGGCCGGGACACCAACCCGCAAGCGCCCAGCCAACGCCGAAAATTGCACCACCAATGACTAACCGTCGATCAATATCGCGCCGGGTGGGGATCGCAAAGGCCAGCGCTGCCACCGGATGCTTGAGACGTTTTGCAACCAACCAATAACCTGCGGCGTACACCGTGATCGCACCGACGATGACCGCTAACAACTGCGGACTCCAGCCCGATGCAACATTTAGAAAGTGTTGAATGTTGGCAGGATCCGTCATGCCACCTAACGCCAGCCCGCCGGCAAACAGCATGCCGGCCAACAACGCACCGACGTTTTGAATTTGTTTATCTGATTGACGAAGTGCGGCGCTCATACGGTCCATCCCATAAGATGTAAAAAGGTTGCAGTGACGATACCGGTACCCACAAACGACGCCGTGGCCACAAACGACCGCGGCGAAGCGCGACCAATGCCGCAAACGCCATGACCGCTGGTGCAACCGTTACCTAAGCGCGTGCCAATTCCGACAGCAAGCCCAGCGACGATCACGCCACCAAGCGACACGCTCGGCAAACCAAACTGCGCGGGATACCACAACGATACCAAAAGGCCGCCGCCGACTAGGCCAAGCAGAAACAGCGCCCGCCATGGCACTTGCCACGCGGCTTTGTTGTCAAGGTTGCCAAACATGCCGCTGACGCCAGCGATCTGGCCATGCAACAGCAATAGAATTACCGAGGCTAGCCCAACTAGTGTACCGCCGAGAAACGGCCAAAATATTGTAGACATCGGTGCACAGTAGAGCAGGATTCGTGCCGAAACGTAGTGCAGGCTAGAACCTCAAATCACACCGCTGGCACTAACTTTGCTACACCCAGCATGTGCTCATCATCGGCCTCGTGCTCGCCTTCATTATTGGAGTAACCCTTGGGTTGCTCGGTGGCGGCGGCGCTATTTTAACCGTGCCGGTGTTGCACTACGTGATCGACTTACCCGTCGACATCGCAATTGCGGCCTCGCTGATCGTTGTTGGCGTCACCAGCGCGTTCGCAACGATCAATCACGGCCGCCAAGGTCGTGTGCAGTGGCGCGTTGGCTTGTTTTTTGGCGCAGCGTCCATGCTCAGTGCGTATGGCGTTGGCAAATTTGCCAAGCACATTCCACCGGCCATTCGCTTGCTTGGCTTCGCCGTGGTGATGGCAGCCGCAGCGTATGCGATGTTGCGCGGAGCGTACGCAGCCATGCGCGCGAGTCAACAAGCCAACCCAAGCGCAGCCGTTGTATCGCCGCCGACCCAACCCAAGTTGCGTGCGTTGATCCCACAGGGCTTGCTGGTCGGTGCACTTACCGGCGCAGTGGGCGCTGGCGGCGGCTTTCTGATCGTTCCTGCGCTTACCATCTTGGCCAACGTACCGATGCACCACGCCGTGGGTACGTCACTGTTTGTGATCGCGCTAAATTCCGTTGCCGGTTTTGTCGGCAGCGGCATGTGGGGCAGCATTCCGTATCAAACCGTCGCTGGCATCGTCGCGCTTGCCATCGCTGGTAGCGTCGTCGGCAGCCGGATTTCGCAACGCATTTCTCCCAGCGTGCTGCGCGAAGGCTTTGGCTGGTTCATCGTGGTGATGGCGGCTTTCATCGCGGCCATGGAAGGTCCGCGCATGGCAGGTTTACAACTCACCGGCGGCCAGCGTGGCGCCGTCGTTGCTGGTGCCGTCAGCCTCGCCGCCATTGCCGCAACCGTCATTGCTCGCCGCATCCGCAGCAAACGGGCTGCGATGCAACCAATAGTAACGCAACCCGCCGCAACTTAGACACTAACGGTGTTTACGGTCGGCAATCTTGGAACATTTCAAATTGCTGCTGATAACTAGGTTGCGGCACGCACGATTGACTTTTGATTCTGCAACCACAGATACACTCGCACCATGCTGACCGCGGGTACCGAAGTTACCTCCAGCCTTCAAAAAACTCATCCAGATATCTGTTTCCTTTGTCGAGGTTGCATGTCCGGCAGGCCCCTACCGACTTAAGGGGATGAATCGGTCCGTGCTTATCAAACGGATTTGGGTGGTCGAGATGCATCTGTCGCGGACCAGCTTTTCGGGTCATCTCGATGCCGCAGTAAATACACTGCCCCTTCTGGCGCTGAAATACTTTACCTCTCATCGCTAGTGTCGGAGTTTTGAGCCATCGCTTTGGAAGAACGACAGCCGCCGCCGCGACGACGCCTGGATTGACCCCAAATTTCTCGGCAAGATCAGCCGCCATCAAGAGCGCCACCTCTCTAGCTGTGATGGGATTGACGGCTAGTGTGACGCCTAGTCCAAGGGCAGACGCCTCCAATACACGTTCAGTACCGCCACGTCCAAGGTATGCGCGGGCCTGATGCCGGGGGTCACGCCGCCGCAAATCGGGTGACCAGAACTTTGCTGGCTCAGGCTCTTCTTCTGCCGCGAATGGCTTTGGCGCTCTATACGGCTCCCTGCCAGGTACGTAGCAAAGCCCGATCCGCCCAGTGCCAGCGCGCACGTCATCGCTGTTCACACGTGTTTGAGGTTCGCGTGGTTCGCGTATCGGTCGCTCGCCATGTACTGTTACATCAATGGGGGCGTAGGGGTCGGTTGGAGGTTGTGGCTCGCTTGGACCAGCCGGCTGTTCTTGCAAGCCCGATGGATCCGTCATGTTCAACGGGTCATTCTGCACATAGCTGTACGGGTTGTAGGTCTCACTGAACCATGGGCGACTGGCCAATGGATCTGGTGTCAAGAATCGATACTGCACGCGGTCGTAAATTCGGCCCCCCATGTTCACAAGCCCGGCATTGTCATCGTCTTCGTGACCGGTGAAGCCCACAGTGGTTGTCCGGTCAGCATCGCTGATGGCGACGCCATCCTTGTCAATGCGTTGGCCATATGGATCGAAGTATTGCTTTTCCGCAAAACCCGTCGCTGCCCACATGTTTGGCGTATCGCGGTGGTCGTCGATCGCATAGCGTGTCTGCACGCCCTCTTCGCTTGCGTCGATTTGCGCAATCCGCTCGCCGTTGGCAAATACGTGAAAGATGTTCGTGGTGTTACCGCGGAACTCGAAGACGTCGCCGAAGTAGCGCGTCAAGCGGACTGGTACGTTGCTGCCAATCGTGGTCACTTGTGACGCACGACGGCCGAAGCCATCGTATTTGAACGTCTTTGTTCCCTGATTAATGGTTATTGTTCTTGGAAGGTCGAACGATGTAAACGCCACATTACGTGCGCCTGCCGAAGTTTGGCGACCGCGTGTGTCATAGCTGTAGCTCGACACTGCAGTGCTAGACGAGATTCGGTGAGGGCGAGCCGCGTCGTAGCTTGCACTGAAGGACGTTGTGGCCCCAATCTTCACGTCGGTGAGATTACCTGTGTCATCATAGCGATACACAGTCTCCGCGAAACTAGCACCCGTCTTTGGTGGCTTGAAGCGCCAGACCTGCAAACGATGCAGCGGATCATATGCATATTCCTCGACGCGAAGCCCTTCAGTCCGCGATGCGAGCTGGCCATCGCCGTCGTACGCATAGGTCGTCGTATCGGTGGTCGCACCGCGTTGGGTCATCTGCGAGACCAGCCGGCCAGTCTCGCCATAAGACCGCGTCTCGGATACCGCAGTGAATCCGTTGCCATACGACGCTTTTACGAGCTGATCGCGTACATCACGGTCGTCGATCCTCATCAACAACGTCCCATCGCACCCTGACGGCTGAGTAACAAAGTTTGGATCGATTCCGCATCCGGACACGTTGCGCACCTCGCGCAGCTGGCCGTCGGAGACGCCATAGTCGTAGCGTATGACCAGGCGTTCTTGAAGCTCAGCTACCGGATAGAACAGATAGCGGATCCGTCCGACGTTGTCGTAGCGGTAGCGCAGCTCGTCAACGGCAGTCCCCACAGTCTGCTTCGCGATACTTAGACGTCCATATCCATCATAGTCGAGGTCCGTACGTACACCATCGGGTGAGAGCATCCACGAGAGTTGCCCGCGATCATTTGGATCGACGTCATATGTGCGAGTTGTCGTACCTTCGGGTGCAATTGTGGTCTTGATTCGGCCACCCACATCGTACGTGTGGTCAACCTGGTCGCCGTTCTGGTAGCGCTTCCGTTTGACCTCTCCAAACCCGTTCATGGTGGCGGTCGTAAGACCAGTCTCGCTCGTTATCTCGTTGACCGTCCTTGTCTCCAGATTCGTCTCAACGGTCGTGATCTTGCCAATTGGATCTATGGTCTTCGCGAGCTGATCGAAAAGGCCATATTGAAAGGCCATCAGATACTTCTCTGCACCGGCCACCGTGCTTCCAGTTTTCACGGGGCGATTGGCCGCATCGCGGATAACGAATGAGATATGGCCGTTCGGATCCGTGGTTGTTGTTCGGAGCACCTTGTGAGCGACTTGGGTAACTCGCGGTACGCCGCCTGCGTCGTGATCGGGTGTCGTTCGTTTCATCATGCGGCCAAGTCGGTCGTATGTCATCGTTGTCCAGGTGCCACTGTCTTCGACGAAAGACGGTGTCATCTCCTGAACAAGGTTGCCGACCCGGTCATAGAGCGTCCGCGTGTAGATCCACGGGTGTGACCCAAATCCACTTGTCCCGCTCTCGACCAATCTACCTGCCTCGTCGAAGCGTTTAAAGTACTTAACGCCGTCGCTACGCACCTCGTCGATCTTCTGGCCAGCACCAACCCAAGAATATGTTCGTGTGATGGATGGTTGGCCCGCTGACGAAATGTATCGGACACGGCCAAATCCGTCATGCTGTATGTTGGTCGATTTGCCAAGTAGGTTCTCGAATCGAGTTGTGGTTCCAAACCACGGGTGGATCGTCGTCTTCGTCGTGAACCCTAGCGGATCAGTCCTCTCGGTCGGATAGATTCCAACTGGATCCCATTTCGTTTGGGTCACGCGTGTCTGCGTACCATCGGTTGAGCTCGCGGTCAGCGCGTTGCCGAAAGCATCGTGTGTGTACGTTGTTGTCGTGTCGACCGTTGTGCCATAGCCCAGTGCCTCGGTCTTCAAGTCACCGTTTGGATCAAACGTGCGTGTCGTGACGTGGTTGATCGGTGCCGGACCTCCCGGCATGAACGTCCGTGTCTTTATGGTCCGCGCAAGTTGCGGCATCCAACGGGTCACGCCGTTGAACTGTGGATCGAAATTTAGCGCGGTCGTGACGGTGGTCGACGCGACAACACCTGTCGCCGCGTCAGCAATGTCGCTAGTTTCCGAAATTACGTTGCCGTAGTCGTCGTAGTCGCTCACCGTCGAGATCTTGCGACCTGTACCGATCTGATCAGCAACGGCGAACCGTAGCTGCGTTGCGGAGAAGCGCGCAGTCTCGTCGATCTCGGTCGAGACGCGCAGCGTGCGCTCGGGACGAAGGATCCAGTTTGGGCTCCATGAGCCGCCACCCATTGTGTGGAGTGGGAACGAATACTCGTCGTGTGTCCATGTTGTCACGACCGGATAGGCCCCACCGTCGGTGAGCCCTGGAAAAGTACTGTCACCGTCCAGCACCGCTGCTGTTGGTTGTTCATACGTGGGCACGACACGGATCACGTCTATTGGATGCGAAGCATATGGATAAAATGTCGTTGCGCCTTGCACGACTGCGCGATCTGGATCGAATACACGCTTGGTATACCCCCCTCGCTCACGCTCGAACATTTCATGCGTGTGGAAGCCGAGGAAGCCGCGTCCCGTTAGGCTCGTACGTGGCTTGGTATAGCGGTGATACGTTGTTAGGAACTTTGGGACGCCCGCCTCGTTCGAACTCGCGAACCGCTTGTGCGCGCGTACAACAGTCATCCCACCCCGCACGCATGCTGTTGGCCACGAGCAACCATCTTGATCGCTGTTGAGCGCCATCCCTTCAGCGCGCTTACCGTCCCACTCGCGCGAGTAGGTGAATTCTTCAAATCGCGCCTGGGTGCTGCTGTCGTTTACAAACTGGAGAAGATCGACCTGCTCGCGCCACTTGGTCTCAATCACCGCAAGGTTCCCCATATGTGGGGTGACGACATCAACCGCACCATCACCAGTCACGTCACCGAGCTGCGAGAACACCATGCCGTCGGGAATTACGATTGCGCCGCGATTGGTCCACCACACGGTTTCGCCAATAAAGTGATCGCCGGCCCATCGATACCGGAAGACTGAGTTGTTACAGTATGGTGGAAAGTCTTGGTCTGGCGAGACATCGCAACTGTCTGGCCGGAATGCAATGATGTCGGAGCGACCATCGCCATCAATATCGGCAACGCGCGTGCCACGATCCCATGGCACCACTTGGTTTAGTCGATCGGTTGGTACTTGTTGCAGCAACGCCGCCGCGTTCGGAGCTGGGTTCCCCGCTTCGGTCGTGGTCACCGTGACGGGCTCAAGTGGTCCATACTTCTCGCCAGTATTCCAGCGCACCAATACTCGGTTATCAATTGGCGTTGGCGGATACAACATATCGGTTGTCCCGTCGCCGTTCCAGTCACCGAACACAACGTCGTGCGTGAAGCCCGAACAGCCGCCAACCGCCATATTGTCCAGGTATGCTGTCGAGTTCAACGCTGTGTAGCTTTTGTCGAGATACGAGAGCCGCCGGTATGAGCCATCCGCATCAACGGTCAGCACGTCATCACGACCATCACCGTCAACATCAAAGGGTGTGGTGTGGCCGTTGCCGCAGTCGACCACCTGGTTGCCGCCGGGATGGAGCAGGAAATTCGGGGCGTCGGCCGCCCAACGTGATTGCCAGTAGCCAACAGCTGGACTGGTTGTCGCGTCGATCGGCACATTCTCTGGCGGCGGCCTAGAGACATCAATGTTTAGGAACGGAGCCATGCGATCAGGGAGTCCGTCGCCGTCGAAGTCGGCGATCACGGTCTGGTGTTTTGGAGTGCGAAACAAGAACTCGTTTTGGCTGTTCACACCGCTCCACATCGCGCCGGTCAGCGGGATATGCGACATACCTTGATTGTAGGAGCTGACGTATGGATCTGTCGTGTTGCCGTTGTTGAGATACCCGAGGTACTCGGTTGTTCCATACGTCCAGCGCTGGAAGTAGTGCACCGCGTCAGCGCACGCGGGCCATGAAGGCGCGTTCGGGCAGCCACACTGCTGAGCATCCTGGTCACAACTCAACACGCGCCATGTCTGGTCTTCTTCGACGCGCGTACGCGACAGGAGGAGGTCATTGATGCCATCACGGTTTAGATCGGCGACACGAGTCTTTCCAAGGTCGACGAACGAATAGTTGTGCAGATCGACTGTGTCGGCCGCGGCTGTCAGCAGCCCGAACTCGAACTGCGGCGTCGCGTCATGTACTTTCGACAACGGCGCGCCACCCTGGGAGAAACGCATCTTGATTTTCCCAGGTACGATCCCGTCTGGGTTCATCGCGTGGTACGGGAAGCGGCTCGGATCGACGCCGGACCACCTTGTGCGGTAGAGCGCATCGTCATCGCCGTCACCGTCGGCATCGAAGAGCAGAAGCTTCGAGTTGGTGCTGAAGATCCAAGGTCGATTCAGATCTTGGTTCAGCCAAGCGTCGAACGCATCGGCATCAGCGCCCATCGCGCGCCGATCGATTTCGTACTCGTACTCATCCTTGGGGTCTGTCGGCACCGTTGAGAACGTGGTCTGTCCAGACTTTGTGTAGGTGAACGAACGCTCGAAGCTCTTGGCCCAATCAACATCAGTCATCCAGACCCGCGCCAACAGATCGCGTCCAGTGTCAGCGCTAACATCGTAGTCAAGATGATAGCGCCAGATTGGTGTAATCCCGGCTTGAGGCTGATCTGGGTTGTACTCGGGCATCGCGAACACAACGATTTGGTCCAGCACCGCTCGCTCGACGACCTTCACGCCCCAGCGCCACTGAACGGTAGCCTGTGCGCGGCGCCCGTATTGGAACTGCACCTTTGCGCGCGGCGATGGATTGCCACTGCGATCGAAAGCGTAGTCAATTTCTCCTATTCGGTACGAATACTCATCGGCGGATTCGCTTTCAGTGTTGAGCTCCCATGAGTAGAGAATCCGGTTGCCATTGCGATCCTCGTGCCTGGTGATCAGGTATGTGATCGACGTGTCACTGTGTCCGAACGGCATATACTGAGCGACCGAGCCATCAGGATGCTCGACGAGAAACTCTGTTGGCTGGCGGCCATCCGTCGCGTTTTTCGCGACGATACGTTTGAAGCTCTCGACCTCCGTGCGAAATGTCTCGTCGTCCCCGTTTGTCCAGTGCCCAAGAGGGTCGGGCGCGAGAGCAACTCCGTCCAAGCAGTAGACGTTGTCGTTTTCGAAGTCAGAGGGCAGACCAGCCTCATTGCGGCCAAACGACGGGCCATCTGCGTAGCCGCGCTGGGCCCACACCTGGTGGCACGGCTCAATCTGGCTAGTCCCTGCGAGTCCCCACCCAACGCCTAGCCGTCCGAACCATCGGGCTGAACCGTTGTAATCGATAGCAAGCGAGGGCTTCCAACCATTGGGACCATCAGGTAGCTTGATGGGAATCGCATAGCTTGATGCGCCTTGATCGGTTACGCCGCCGGAGCCCGGCAGGATAGTTGGCACATCAGAGGAATACAGGGCAACACTTGTGGTCGGAGCAGGATCACTTTGGCATCCTAGTCCTGGCGGCATGACCAGGGTGAGCACCGCGCTAAAGGCCAAAAACCTTTGTCTACAAGATGCGGGGCGGAACCGTAGAGGAGAGATTTGCCTGGAGTTCGGATTTGAGCTCATCACAAATGAGAGTCAACACGTAGTGAATGTGACTAAAATAATTTTTGACTCTCACAGCGGCCGCTGTTTGTCGTCTCGGACTTTGGACGAGTGCACGACAAATAATGTGTAAAAATAATCACTTAAAGTATTTCCGAAAGCCCTATAATTAGTTGCTTCGCTGCACCCTGGTCAGATTGGGTGAGCTGACAGGTTATTGTTCAGGCAATGCAATGCTGGTAATGAATACGCTTTGCCATCAGCAGAGCGACGGATGAATGCCGCCATGCCGTCGGCGCTGAAAGTCCGAGCAGGCGGAGAATTTTAGGGGCAAGCTTGCGAGTCATTGGTGCAGGCTTCAATCCAACCAGTTAGTTGAGGGGACGAACGGAGACCATCTACGACGATGTTGTAGGTGAAAACGCATGGTCTCCTGCACTATTTGAAGGCAGCGAAGAGCCTCCATATCCTGTGCAATAGAACACCGCAGTCCCGCACTGCGATGCACGGAATATGAGTCAATTTTGCGTCCGACTTTACTCCCCGCTCGCTGCCGTCTGAGAATTTTCCGTAGTACCTTCCCGGCGTGACATCGCGCAGGCCAGCCGCTGGAAGCAACACCGACGAGCTTGCGCTAGCCACCACGATGGGCTCGGCCACGCAGGGCTCGGCGTTTGACGATGTTCTAAAGCAGATTGCAGCTGCACCGGCGATGTATCCGACATTGCCGGCCGCGACGGTGGTTGCCGAACGCTACGTGGTTGAACGGGTGCTGGGCATGGGTGGGATGGCCGTGGTGTATCTAGCCAACGATCGGATCCTCAAACGCGCGGTTGCACTCAAGCTGTTGAAAACCGATTTTGCATCGGCGAGGTTGCACCAAGAAGCAGTCGCGATGGCCCAGCTAGCGCACCCTAATGTGGTTGCGGTGTACGAAGTGGGCACGTTTGAACAACGACCATTCGTTGCGATGGAGTATGTCGATGGCACGACGTTGCGCGGGTGGCTTGAAGCTGAACGTTCCGAGGGTGAAATTCTCGATGCTTTGCACGATGCTGGCAAAGGCCTCGCGGCGGCACACGCAGCCAAGCTGATCCATCGCGACATTAAGCCGGAGAATATTTTGCGTGGCAAAGATGGCCGCGTCCGCGTGAGTGACTTTGGCCTAGCTCACGTTGGGCCCGGAGCGGGGCCCGAACATGGAGCGAACGAGCGAACCGTCAAAATCGACGAGGATTCGACTACCAGTCAGATCGTTAACACGGCCACCGGCGCAATCATGGGCACGCCTGCCTACATGGCACCGGAGCAAATCGATGGCGTCTTGGTCACTGCTCAAACCGATCAATTCGCATTTTGTGTGATGGCGTGGGAGTGCCTCACCCGTAAGC
>JAYWHS010000499.1:0-13138 GCA_043777635.1 Kofleriaceae bacterium
AAGCCCAGCGATAAGCCAGCGCCGCCACCGAGGAACGCCAAACTGTCGATCATTCCAACTTCGCCCGGCGTGTAGTGACGACTGCGCGCAAGTCCATAACTCGCAACGCCGCCGATTACGGTACCAAGCGAAATCCCGATCGCAATTTGTGGTCGTGTCGCACCGTTGGTGTAGGTGGTCACATCGACGACCAAACCGCCAACCAAGCCGGCCCACATGGCACCACTGCCGATGGTGCGCGTGTCACCAGCTGACCACCGGCCACGATTGCGATTGCCGATATAACCACCCAACAAGGCACCCGCGAGGCCGCCGAAAACCGCAGTCGTATCGTCGCTAACCAGTAGCGTCAAACTCGCGCCCAACGTTGCGCCTGCAATTGAGCCGTGCACCGTGGCCGTGGCCTGGTTGTTATTTTTTGGCGTGGTTTCGTTGCGCATGCCGTCGAGCCCGCGTGACATCAAGCCTGCGCTTGCATCGAGGGCAGGTTCTGTAGCGACAGAATTCGATGAGGCCGTTGGCCCGGCGGCCCCATTCGTCGAGACAGGTAAAGCAACGATACCTAACGCTTGATCTGCGGATGCCGACACTCGACTGGCGCGTTCTACGAGTGCAAGACCAGGATTGAGCTGTAGACTTTCGACGGCGAGCTGTTTGGCATCAGCAAACTGGCCCTGCGATAACAATTGTTCAGCTCTATCGAGTAACGCCGTTGCCACCGGTTCGAGCGATCCGACTTGCGATGGCGTTTGGTAGGGATTTGGCAGCGGTTGGGCCCTCGCCGAAGCTGAAATCGACGCCAGCAGCAACCCACAAAGGCTAGCTGCCAGCGTTCGCATTACGACCCAAACACCACATTTATGCGCGTCGTGATGCCATCTGACGATTCACGAAATCGCCACCCTTTGATCCGTTGCATGAGGCACTTACCAAGTTGATGATCAGCGTGCGATGACAAGCTAACGTCATTTACAATGCCAGTTTTGTCGACTGACATCGTAACGGCAATCTTCTTCACATCTAAGAACGCGTCTTTTTTGAGTGCTTGTTCGTAACAGCGCCGCGAAATGTCACTATTGCGTTGAAACATATTTTCGACGTCGTCGGCTTTCAACGCGAGCACCGGGCCGTTGGGTCCGATGGTTTCGACTTTGCCGCTGCCGGTGTTATTCGGGTTGGTGCCGGTATTATTCGGATTGTTACCGGTGTTATTCGGGTTGGTCCAAGGCTTGGTAACTCTGCCCGTGCCCGTACCCGAGCCTTCGGCGGCGGAGCCAGGCTTCACTGGAACCGCACTGCCCGGTCGAAACACTGGATCTTTGCGACCGCCAAGGTTGTCGTAGTCATCCACAGCGATGCGCGGTCCAGTTTGGTCGTCGGAGGAAAACACGCCCGACGCCACCAGAACAAGCACGATCACCGCAGCGAGGGTGAGTGCAGCGACAAGCAACACACCGACGTGACCACGCTTAGGAGGAGGCGCCACCTGCGCTGCGAGCGGCGCGCCGGCAGCCGATACATCAGCAAGGGCATCGGCTTGTGCTTCTTGCGCTGCGAGTGCCAAGCCAGCCGTAACTGCGTCTGCGGGTTCCAACACCATTGGAGCGGTGCCATTGGCCAATGCCGCTGAGCCGCTAGCTGGGGTCCGTGTGCCTATTCTCGCGGCGCTACCAATACGGCCACTGCCTGGCGCAGCGGCAGCCGCGACCGGTGCCGAGCGCGAGCGTGGTTGCTTCATCAAATCGGCAAGATTCACCACTCGCGAAACTTCGCCAATACTTAGATCGTCGTCGTGATCGTCACTGTCACTGTTGCCGTCACCGTTGCTAGATTGACTTGACTCGGTCGGCTCAACACCTCGTCCAAGTGCATTGAGCATTGCAAATGGATCTTCGGCTGGCCCGGCATCAATGGCCGCCAAGGCCGGCGTCCCACTCGCAGAATGCGGCGCACTGTACGGTGCGCTCGACGACGCAGCATGCGGTGCCGAGTCGTCGGCGTTTCGAGCCGCAACGTGAGCAGGTGCCGATGGCGTTGATGCCATGAATGCCGGCGCTGTACCCGGCCGCGGCGGTGGACCTTTGGGGGCCGCAGGTTTAGTTGCAACACGCAAGCCGCGAAGTTGGCTCACCTTCTCGACCGGCAACCAATCTTCGAAGCCTTCGCTCCAGCAGTGTAAATCGGCTACGACAGGATGTTTGGCGACCCAGGCTTGGGCTTCGCTCAAAACAAACGGGCCAGCCTGCTGCCCATCGATCGAAACGTACCATTCTTCTTCGAGCTGTGGCGGTGGTGGCGCTGGTGGTGCTTCGCTTGGGCCCGAGGACGGCGCCATCGTGGTTGGTCGGGCCGCTCGCTCCGCCGTGGCCGCAGCCTCTTCCATGCCCTCGCGCACGCTGATCACAAATTCGCAATTTTTACAGCGAATCTTGAGGACTTTGCCACGCACCCGTTCATCCGCGATCGAGTATCGGGTTTTACACCGTTCACAAGAAAACTTCATGCTCGCACCCGTCGCCACACAAGACGCTGGGTGTCACTCGGCCGTGATTCAGGCATAGAACTCATGTGGCGTGAAAAGCTAAATTCGGGAACGATCAGCACGTAGTCCTTATTGTGCAAAACTTCTTGCGATACCGCAAAGGGTTGTGACGCCAAGCTGCACGTCGGATTATTGTCTACAGCGGGCTTGCATCGGGAGAAGTACGCGGAACTACGGAGGGATCGCTTGGACGAGCCGCGAACCGAGCCCGAAATGTCATGGGCAGCAGCGGTACCAAATCGCGAATCCGACTGCCGGTTGCCGCAATTAGTAAGCCGCCGACATGCAGACTATCGCCCAACGCTGCTACTTCAAGCACGACATCCACGCCTGCGAGTTCAGCGCCAATCCAGCGAGCATTTTCAGTGGTCACCACATACAGCGTTTGATCAAGCAAGCGCAATAATTTGCCTTGGTCGACGCGCAGTGCACTTAGGGACCACAGCTTTTTGCTAGCGGAATCTTGGCGACTGATCACGACCAGGGTTTCGCGCTGCTCAATTTCAAGGACCGCAGCCCACACCAAACCTCGAAACCGCACAGCGACCGGAGGCCGGGTAGAATCCGCCGCCCGCACCACCACGTCTTCGCCGGATACCTTTACGGTGTCGCTGGTCGTGGGACATTCGGGGACTGCGGGGCTTCGCACGGCGGCAGTCGCCGCAACGCCACTACGGCTCAGACATAGCCCCGGTACCACATTTTTACTGGCACCCGAGCCCGCCGCTGGACTGGTTGCCACCGTCGGTTCGACCGATGTCGAGCGCAAGACCACCAGGCCACGCAAAATATCGTCGCGGTCAAACACCAAACGCATGCCCGGAGCGCCAACCGGAATGCCAATCCTAGGATCGCGCGCAAGCCCGAACTCAGGGCCTTCCATGTGGACTTTGGTTTCAACTTGGCTACGCGTCGCACCCACCGCGAGCCCCGATTCGGTGCGCGCTACATCAGCGGCAACAACTGCGACGTAGGCGGTTGGCCCGAGTGGATCGCCGCCAACCAAAACACTGCCTTGTTCGGCTCGAATCACATTGTAGTGAACGACCCCGGGAATATCTAGCAGTGTTAAGCGTGGCCCCGAAGGCAACTCGTCGAGTTGCGTCGCTAACGATTCACCTAACAAATACGGCCCAACCCCATCACTACGAATTGCGTGTGGTGGCAACGCGCGCACGACACCTGCGGGCGGCGGGGTGCGCCGTGGTCGGGTACTGGCGACCACGGGTGCAGGACTTGGGGCGGTGTCACTGCAGTTGAGTTGACATAGCGCTAGCCCCAACACGGCACCGATCGACGACAACGACTTGGCTCGACGATGCATGATCTTGATTTACCGCAACAACAACAGAAGTGCTAACGCAATCACCATCGTGCATAAGGCAAGCACCACCGGCCATGGCGCACCGGCTGGCTGCGCGGTTGCGGGCACCACGGGTGTTTTACCGCGACCAACTGCCAGCGTTGCACTGGGCTCGGCCGCTGCTTGGGCGCTGTTGGCCGCCGCAAGAACAGCAGCGTGCGATTCCTGCGCAGGCTCGGGCGTCGCGGCTGTTGTGGTTGCAGCGACACTGGTTTCGTCGGCGAGTTCATCGACGCCGGCGGCGGCACCGTCGTCTGCACGAGCCTGGTTGGGTGGATCCTGGAGGTGCCCCGGCTTGGTTGGGCGGCGCGTGCGATCGCGTGGCGCACTGGCTTCGCGCACTGGAATCGGCGTTCGCAGCGATTGCAACTCCTTGAGCTCCATGCCCAGCGCCGCTGCAATTTCGGCATCGCGCTCTTCGATATCTTCCCAATCGGGCACCGGCGTTGTGTCCGGTTCACGTTCGGCAGCTGAATAGCTCGCAAACACCCCGCTATCGAAGTCGAGATCGTCGCTGGTGGTGATCACTTCGTTGCCGCTGATCAACTCAGGGCGACGCGTGCCGCCGCCAGCTTCGGTAAGTTCATCCAAATATCGCGCGATCGGTACCGGCCCCGACGTCAACCGCTGGTCGCGTAAGAACGTTTCCAAATCGTCGGCTAAATCGTACGCGCTTTGGTAGCGATCGGATGCGTGATGTTCGAGCGTGCGCATCACAATTGCTTCGAGGCCCGCTGGAAAATCGCGCCGGACAAACGTCGGTGGCTCTATTTTGCCTTCGGCGAGCCGCGCCACAACTTCGGCTGCGTTGCCACGGAATAACCGTTTGCCGACCGTGATTTCATACAGCACAATGCCCAGCGAAAAAATATCCGAGCGGTGATCCACGGGTTGGCGCACTGCCTGCTCCGGCGACATGTAGCTGAGCTTACCGGGAATCACCGATTCGCTACGGAATCGTTGGCCGCGCGCTTTGGCGATACCGAAGTCAATGACTTTAAGGAAACCGTCTTCGGTCACCAGCAAGTTGCTCGGCGAAATATCGCAGTGCACGATATCAAGCGGTGCACCAGCCAACACTGAATCCACCGCGCTGCGCTTGGAATGGAAATACCCCATACCGGCTGCGGCTTGGCGGATCAACTCGACCGCATGCGGCAGCGGCAAAAATTTGCCATGGGTCAAGCCGCGACGACAAAGTTCATTGAGCTCTTCGCCGATGATGTACTCCATGGCGATGTACGGAATGTCATCTTGCGAATCAACATCGTAGACGTGGACGATATTAGGGTGGTTTAGCAGCGCGCCAATCCGCGCTTCGTCGAGGAACATCTCAACGATGCGACTGTCGTCGGCAAGCTCGGGCCGCAAGCACTTGATCACCACTTCTTTTTCGAAGCCAGCCATCGCGGCTTGTCGTGCCAAATAAATTTCGGCCATGCCGCCGACAGCAAGGCGGCGCACCAACGTATAGCGGTCGCCGAATCCCATCGGCCGACCAAGCGCTGCTGCACTCGACCTCATCGCAGCGCTCCAGCGACAACGTTCAGGCCAGGAGCATGAGGCGGCCATTGTCGGGCCCATGCGGCCCATGGCCGATGTGCCGCCGCGCTTGCATCCATCGCAGCGCGCACGCCACCCGACACTGGCATCGGCACCCGTGTAGCGTCGACGGCCAGTGATGCCGCGAATGCGCCGCCTACGCCTGGTTGCATGAAAACCTTGGCGACCGCAGCCATACCTGAGCCCACTCCTTCGAGGTCGTAACCACCTTCCAACACTGCAACGATCCGGCCATTGCAGATTTCATCTGCGACCAAACGCATCACGGCAGATAACGCTGCAAAGCCACCGGCGCTGACGGTCATTCCAGCGATCGGATCATGCACAAACGCGTCAAAGCCAGCCGAAATCAGAATCAAGTCAGGTTTGAATTCGCGCAGTGCCGGCGCAAAAATATGAGTTGCAACGGCAAGGTAGTCAGCATCACCAGCGCCTGCTGGTAGACCAACATTGAGGGTTTTACCAAGCGCTGTGCCGCCACCGATTTCAGACGGTGCGCCGGAACCCGGGTAGTAGGGAAATTGATGCACCGACAGATACATTACCGTCGGATCATCCCAGAAAATATCTTGGGTGCCGTTGCCGTGATGAACGTCCCAATCGACGATTGCCACGCGGGCAGCCCCGGCAGCACGCGCTGCAGCAGCAGCGGCGGCCACGTTATTAAGCAAGCAAAATCCCATGGCGCGGTCGCGAGTGGCATGATGGCCGGGTGGCCGCACGACGGCAACGCCGCGGGTGAGTTGCCCAGTCATGGTCTGCAACGCCAACTCACAAGCAGCGCCAACCGCCAAGGTTGCAGCGCGCCAGCTACCTTTGGAAAAATACGTATCAGGATCGACCCAGCCATCGTTGCCAGCAACCAATGTGGCGAGTTGTTCAAGATGTTGGCCGTCGTGCACCGCAGCTAGTTCGGAATCGAACGGCGCGCGTACCGCAACATGCACGGCAACGTCAGCAATGCCGGTGGCAAGCAAGGCATCGCGCGCTGCGATGGCTCGTGCGGGTCGTTCGGGATGCCCCGACGGGGCGCGGTGATCCAGGAACACCTCGTCGAGAACGTAGCCAAGCATGATGGGTCGCGATACTAGTCTTTTTCTGGCCGTAACGCACGCTGCATAAGGGCTGTCATGGCGTCTTTTGCTGAAATTCCACCATAAAGCACAGCATTTATGGCACGGGTCAACGGCGCATCGACGCCCAGCTTTTCGGCCAATTCGTGGGCGACCTTGGTGGTTTTGACGCCTTCAGCGACCATGCGCATTTCGCTCAGGATGGCCGTCATCGACTGGCCCTGCCCTAACGCCAAGCCGACTCGACGGTTACGTGACGAATCACCTGAACACGTCAGGACCAAATCGCCCATCCCAGAAAGTCCGGCAAAGGTGTGTGGGTCGGCGCCCATGGCGAGGCCGATGCGGGTGATCTCGGCCAACCCACGCGTGATCAGCGCCACCCGGGCGTTCGACCCCATCGCCAGCCCGTCGGACACGCCCGCTGCGATCGCGATGACGTTCTTGAGTGCGCCAGCAATCAGCACGCCACGTACGTCTTGACTGGAATAGATTCGAAATCGAATCGACGACAGCGCGCGCTGCGCTTGCTCGACGGTCTCGGCGTCGTGGCCAGCGAGCACAATGGCTGCGGGCAGTCCCGCTGCGATTTCACTCGCGAATGTTGGGCCCGACAAATACGTGGCCCGCGCAGCGATACGCGCTGGGAAAATCTCGCGATAGACCTGGTCGATGGTGGCCAAGGTTTTGTCCTCAAGGCCTTTGGAAGCATTAATGACCACGGTATCGGGATGTAAAAACGGTGCAGCTGCACCGAGCACCTCGCGGATGCCGTGCGACGGCGTCACGCCGACCACGAAACGCTTATCGGCCACAGCCAACGCTATGTCGTGGGTAACCCGCACACTGTCGGGCAAGCGGAAACCCGGCAAATACGCATAGTTTTCGCGGCCTGCTTCAAGCTCCGCCGCAGTTGCGGCTGACCGGCACCATAAATGCACTCGATGACCAGCGTTGCCAAACAACATGGCCAAACAAGTGCCGTAACTGCCAGCGCCGATCACCGCAATGTCATGCATGGCCAAAGCCTACATCATTTACGGAAGCGACGAGCCGCGGACATCACGCGTTGCGCCGTGGCGATGCCAACATCACCCGATTGCGCCCTGCTCGCTTGGCACCATACAGCGCTTCATCGGCCATGCTCACCAAGGTTTCAGCATCGGTGGCATCATCGGGACAGGTTGCGACGCCGATCGAAAGCGACAGCTGACTGTGAACTTTGTCCCAGTTGCTGTTTGAATTGGCGGCTTCGCGAATTCGTTCGGCGACTTTGGTAGCCACAAATTTTGCGGTGTCGACCAAAATCAGCGCGAACTCTTCGCCACCATAACGGGCGACTACGTCGTTGACGCGGCGCGACTCGCCAAGCACGCGTGCAACTTCACGCAGTACAGCATCGCCAGCAGGATGTCCGTGGGTATCGTTGTATTGTTTGAAGTGATCGACATCGATCATAAGCAGCGACAGCGGCAGTCCGGAGCGCTGCGAACGCTCAACTTCCAACGCCAGTTTTTCGTGAAAGTGACGATGATTAAATAGACCCGTCAGGCCGTCGGTAACCGCCAACTGCGCCAGGCGCGTATTGGCATCGGCCAGCTCGCGCGTGCGTTCAAAGATTTTACCTTCCAGCTCGCGGTTGAGCTCAAGCAACGCCTGGTTTTTCGACGACAGTGAGGCGACCAGCTGTTGATTTTCGCGGGTCAAACGAAACTGTCGGAGTAAATTTTCGACCACCAAGCCTAGGGTGGTTTCATCCCATGGCTTGGCAAGATAATGATTGAGCTGGGTTCGATTGATGGCATCGACGACGGCATCAAGCCCAGCTTGGCCGGTAAGCAATACTTTAGTGGCCGCCGGGTACAACGCGCCAATGCGCTCTAGCACTTCCACGCCTTTTAGCCCAGGCATAATCTGATCGGCGATTACCACCGCAATGGATTCGCCATCACGATGCAAATCTTCAAGCAACGCCAACGCTTCTTCGCCCGATTGCGCGGTGGCCACATCACAGTCGCGGCCAAACCGTTGGGCCAGCTGCTGCTTGAGCACGCGCAGCACACCTTCTTCGTCATCAATGCATACGATCCAATCGCGCTTACTCATACCGTTGGGTCTTTCGCGCTCACAATTTCCAGTGGCAGCCGCACCCAAAACTGGGTGACACCTGGTTGTGAATCGCAACGGATCTCACCGCCATGTTTTTGGACGATTTGCCTGACGATTCCTAGCCCCAAGCCAGTGCCCTCACCTTTGGTTTTAGTGGTGAAAAACGGTTCAAACATCTTGGCTTTGACTTCCGGTGGGATGCCAGGGCCATCATCGGCGATGCCGATTACAACAAAATCACCGTCGCGGCGGGTCGACAACGTAATTTGCCCACGGGCGCCGGGTGCGGTGCGGGAGGCAAGGATAGCTTGGGTCGCGTTTTGCAAAAGATTGGTCCACACTTGATTGAGTTCGTCGACAAAGACCGGGACAGCTGGCAGTTCAGCGAAGTCGCGAAGCACCTCTATATCACGCAGTTGATAATCGAAAAGGGCTAGGGTCGACTCCAAGCCCTCCTGCAGGTCGGCGGGCACACGCGCCGCGTTTTGATCTAGATGCGAATACGACTTAAGTGCGCCCACAATGCGGGCAATGCGGCGAATCGCGTCGGCGATGGTCGATGCCGTACGATGCAGATACACTGCATCTAAGATAGTTTCGGCCAACAGCGGAGCGGTAGCGAATGGGGCTTCGCCTGCTAGCGCGAAAAACCCCTCAACGTCATCGTGCAGCATCGCCGCGTCGGCTAGATCGCGAGCTACCACGCTGACCAAATTATCGTTGCCAGCGGCAGCAAAATGGCCACGGACCTGTGCGCGAATCTCTTTAGCCACAACCCGCGCTGCAACCCCCGACAGCATGCGCCGCGCCGCCAATATTGGCACCTGCGTGCGAATGTAGGCTGCCAGCGCAAGCCGCTGTTGATCGGACAGCGCGAGTTGGCCGACTGCCAGCATCCGTTGCGCGACCCGCCCGGTGGCTTCGCCAAGACTTTGCACCGAGCCGCGAATAGCTGCCGATGGTGAGTTGATTTCATGGGCAACGCTGGCCACTAACATCCCTAATCCTGCGAGTCGTTCTGACAAAATCAGCTGCGCTTGAGTATCGCGCAGATGGCTGAGCGTGCGCCCCAATTCGGTGTTCATCACCGTGAGCTCCAACGTCCGCAACTGAACCTTGCGCTCAAGCTCAGCACTGGCACCGCGCACCTGTTGATACAACATCGCATTATCAATCGCAGCGCTAGCTTGATCGGCAAACGTTGCTAACAAACTCAGATCCGCTTCTGAAAAACCTCGGCCATCTTCAGCCCGAGCGATCACCACCACCCCGATGATGCGGCCTTTGCGTTCCAGTGGCATGGCGACCACAGGCCCCCGATGTTGTTGATTTTGGCCATTGTCGTAGCGCAGCAAACCTGCACTCGCCGCAGTGTTAGCCAGTGCCGAGTACTCGGCGGCCCGCAGCAACGCATCGTCGGCAACCAGCGCCAATGAAATCTCACCACGCCGACCGCGAGCTGCCTTGAGATCGAGTTGGCCGTCTGGTTGTTGTAACCACAAGCCGACCAGCTGGACTTCAAACGTGCGCGCCAGCGCTTCGACAACTTTACGTGGGACTTGCTCAGGGTCGAGCACGGCCGACACCGCCCGACCGGCGTCGTGCAGCGCAACAATTTCGCGCATGCGAGCCGCCAACCTGCTCTGGTTGTCCTGCAAGGTTTGGGTCATGTGATTGAAGGCCGTCGCTAGATCGCCAATTTCGTCTTCGGATGGAATCTCAATGCGTTGATTTAGATCGCCGCGTGACACCGCAATGGCACCTCGATGCAATTTTGCTAATGGCGCGTTGAGCCGTCGTGACCACCAAATTGCGAGTGCAAAAGCGACCGCAATGGCCACCAATACGCCGAGTAGCAACGCGCGCAACGCGACGGATTTGGTGCGCGCCAACGAACCGCGATCGAGCGCGACGCCGATCACGCCAACCCAGACACCCTGATCGCGCAACGGCGACCAAGCCACTACGAATTCGTCAGTCTGCGAAGCATACCCGCCGTTGGCGCGTTGACCTTGCGCCAATTTGCGCCGCAACGCTGGGCCAAGCTGTACCGGCGGGTCACGCCGGCCGTCAGCATCGCGCAACGTTGAAACCGCAGGCTTGTCGGGTGCAGCCAAGAGCACTTCAACGCCAAGCGCGCCTTTAAGTGCATCCGCGAACTCGGCATCAAGCGGCACCGACATCACGATGGACCCGCGTAGCCCAAAGCCACCATCGAGTACCGGGGCCACCGCGCGCACAATCGTCCCGCCGGCCGACGCGGTCATCGATACTTGCCGCACCCAACCTTGTTCGGCCAACACCAACGGATCGCGATTCGGCAGTGCTAGACCAGCGAAGCGAGTTGCGCTGCCCCCGATAACCGCAACGGCCTGTTGTTGGCCCTGGGCGCTGAACACCTGGAGCACGGAGCTAGGCATATCCTGCGATGCTCGCATTAACCAGGCATCTAAATCGCGTCCGCCGTTGCGCATGGCCAGCGGCAAATCTCCACTGTTGGCCAATTGTGCGGCTTCGTCGCCGAGGCGTTCGAGTTGGCGCAGCAGCAAATTGGTGGCTACCGACAACTGCCGATCAACATCATCGCGCAAGCCGCGTTCGAGGCTTGAGAAAATTGCGCGGGTTGCCACTACGGCAACGACGAGCACCGGCAACAGCGCCGCGAGCGCCATCGCCGACACCAAGCGGCTGCGCAAACGTACGCGCATCTACGGTGCCTCGATGCGGTGCAATAGCGAATACAAAACATGACCGGTAGGTGTGAGCACAATGCCGCGCCAATCGGAACGCAAGGCGACAACGTAGCGGCTATGGGCCAACGGTGCCCAAGGCGCCAAGTCTAAAATCCGTTGCTGCGCTTGTTGGTAGTACGGAACTCGGGCGTGCTGCGCGATGGTGGATTGCCCCGCTTGCAACAGTTTATCCAATTGCGGGTCGCGCAAAAAAGCAAAGTTGCGAGGATGTGGTGGCTCGGTGCCGGCCGTCGCGAATTGGTCAAATAAAAAATTGTCAGGGTCGCCGTTGTCACCGACCCAACCGAGCAGACACAAGTCATGCGCACCTTGCTCGACACTAACAATGTGTTGGGCAAACGGCTGAGCCACCACTTCCACTTCGAGCCCGACCGCAGCCAAGGCTGCTTGAATCATGGAACCGACCCGCTCGGGATCCACTAAATACGCCCGGGGTTGATTTGGAATGTACAAACGCAGCGGACGGCTGCCACTCGCCTGATCATCCACGTTCGCTTGTTTGAGCAGTCCTCGCGCTAGCGCATCATTGTAACGGCTGGGCGCACCTTTGAGTGCCGGCCATTGCATCGGAGGCAATGGCCCTCGGGCCGGTTCGGCGTGACCTTGAAAGGCAATCTTGATAATCGGCGTTTGATCAATTGCCGCAACAATGGCGCGCCGCACCCGCAGGTCGTCCAACGGCGGTCGCTGCGTATTCATGGCCAGATAAGACACGTTGTTGGTGGCCGACTCATAGAGTTGCAGATTTGGATGCAGCTGCACAAATGACCGCTCGTGTGGCAACATGCCCAAGGCGATATCGGCAGAGCCAGTTTCGAGTTCGATAATTCGCTGCGCCGGGTCGGAGATGACTTCAAAAATCAACCGCGCTACGTACGGCCGCTCGCCCCAATACAGCGTATTGCGGGTCAGCACGATGCGCTGACCAAGGTCCCATCGGCCAAAGCGAAATGCGCCAGTGCCACTTGGATGGCGGCCGACATCGAGGCCCCATTGCGTGACGGCCTTCGGTGAAACGATGCTGGCGCCTGGGGTCGCCAAGTTGGCCAAAAACGGAGCGTATGGCCGCTTGAGCACAAATTGTACCGTGGCATCATCGAGCGCAACGATTTGTTCGACGTCACGAAATGGGCGCCAGCCGATTGCCGCATTATTTCGCAAACGCGCAAATGAAGCCACCACTGCCTGCGCGTCACAAAGCGAGCCGTCATGAAAACGCACGTTGCGACGCAACGCGAAGGTCCAGCGCAGCCCGCCATCGGCAACAGTCCAGCTCACTGCCAAACTCGGCGCAATATCGGTGGTTCCGGGCTGCCATCGCACCAGGCCCTCAAAAACCTGTTCGACAATCTCCAAAGATTCCGAATCATAAACCGCGCCAGGATCAAGGGTCACCGCATCGAGGGCGCGCGCCACAATGACCGTGTCTTGGTCGCGACGGCTGGCACGGTGTTGCGGTGAATTGCATGCTCCCCACACGGCCAGGGCCAGCACGACCAGCCGGTCATTGAATCGCGCTACGCTGTCTCGCACTGCGTTAGACTAATACCTCCAACCCGATTTGCTTGTGGTTGTGACGTCCTTTTGTAGTTCTGGCGGTACGCGGGTTGTCGTCCACCATCGCCACCGGGTTGTGACGTTCTTTTGTAGTTCCGGCGGTACGCGGGTTGTCGTCCACCATCGCCACCGGGTTGAGATCGGAAGAGCGTCGTGTAGGGAAAGAGTGTGGTCAGAT
>JAYWHS010000500.1:0-3686 GCA_043777635.1 Kofleriaceae bacterium
GGAACCTACGCGAAGACCGCGAAGCCTCGCCCGCCCGAGCCAGATCCCGTTCTCCCCAAGGATCCATTGGGCATCAAGGGCCACGAATACGTCGGCACCTTCACGCTGGAAGGCGACAGTCTGATCGCGGGCGACCCGATCTACGTCACGTCGAAGCATGACGAGCCGCCGCAAGACGTTACCAAGAATGCCCGCATTCCGGCGACCGCTGGCCATTGGCTCTGTTACTTAGAACTCGATCCCAAGGACCCGGACGACGTGACGATATCGTTCATCGCGATCCACGACTCGGCAGCCAAACAATTCGACGTGGCGCGCCGCAAGGCGGAGTTCGTCGCGAAGCTATGGGTCGACAGCGGCCAGATGTCGGTCGTCGATGCGCAGGTCCGCGATGACGCGGCGTACGACGACGCTCGATTGTTCGGCGCCGACGACCTTGGCGTCATCGGCGGTCGCGGTTGTAAGGTGACGTCCGGCGCCGGGGATGGCACCTACACGACGCGCGTGATCTCGCGCGACAGCAAGGCGATCTACATTCACGTCGACTTCACCGGCGAGTCGCGCGACTCCCTCAAAAATGCGCGGTCTAAGTTGAAACTGTAGTCCGAAAGGATCCCGACCGGGCGGGCTAGCCCAAACATGGCTCGGTCAGCCAACCTTCAATTGCGTGGCCCGCGTCGCTTGTCGCTTATTGTGGCGCTGGCTCTGGATCTGCCGGGACACCCAACTCAGTCCGCAACTGAGGCGAGAGTAACTTCTTAAGCGCGCTTGGCTTGTACGCATGTGGCTTGCGCTTGCACTCCGCGTTGTCGCCACACACTGCCACCACATTGCAGGATTGCTCAGTGTCATCTGGCACATAGCGCTTGGCACTCGAATGCACATGTACGCCAATCAAGCGCCCATCTTTGTCGAACATGCCACCGCCAGAGTTGCCGCCAAACACATCGGTGCTGTGCTCGACGAAATCGGCATTGGCGTCAGAAATCACGGCACCACGCGCAATCTTTTGCGGCAAACGGGATGGGTGGCCAACGACATATGTGGCTTGTTTCTCCGCGACTGGCTGATCCCAGTTCACTTGCGCGAATGGGCGGTCGGTCACTGGGCGATCCAACCGATAGAGGGCGTAGTCTTGCCCTGACTCATTGTCGTAGTCGACGTTGAAGTTTGCGGCGATTTTCTCTTTGCAACGGTAGACCTTGTCAGGCGTGAACGCCTGCGCGATCGCCGTCGGATCAGTAGGCTTAGCCTCATAGGCGTAGTCAAAGATGGTAATGAGCTCTTCGCACGGCGTGTCGGCGTGACAATGCCCCGCTGTCAGCATGATGTCGGGCGCGATTAGCGTCGCCGAGCAATACGACACCGCAGGCTGGGTTTCAAAACGCTCGCCGTCGCACAAGCGCTCACTGTCATGCAACGTCTTGAGGATTTTGGATTTCCACGTGTTGCTCGCGACATCAAATTCGATCTCGCTAGTAATAAAGGTCGCGGCCGAAGCACGGATGGCAACCTGCAACTGGCGATTGCTGGCGTACTGATAACGTTCTTTGCGCGAATCCACGCCCCAGACGTCGGACTTACCATCGTCGCCACCGTCCCCGTTCGGGTCGTTGGGATCGGTCATCTCGGCGCAGCCTGCAGCAAACAGCAATGAAATGGCGACAATCGACTTCATGCCATGGCCTAGTGCACATCGCGTGCCGACCAGATCGAGCTCCAAACGCGGTTGACCAGCGTTCCCACGGGGTTGGATTGGACCTGGCAACAAGAGTTGCCGCTAAAAAAATACATCAATGCCGTAACTAACGTCAATGCCGCGTTCGAGAAGCGTAAAATGCAGTCGTTACGAGCATGGCGCAGTGCGCGGGTGGCAGCAGCCAAAGCTTTTGCTAGTGGGAGCCTGCCAGCGGCGTTTTTAACCGACTATGTCAGCAGTTCCCGGTCGTCGACGGTTTTGTCCAAGTTGCGATTAGCAACACCGCTTGGGTTACACCCGCAATAGCGTTGCCTCACATCGATTCAACTGCATTGCTCATAGCTGAAAACATAGGCGCGGTTGCAAATAAATCGCAGGTATTGCCACGTGACTTTAGTCTGCAAGCGACTTGTCGCGGCACCGCGGTATGGGCATTGCGCGGCACGGGAAATTCAGCAGCGAATGCTTCGCAGGTGACAGCCCTCGTCATTGCCGATTGTGGCAAGGAAGATGCCAACGAAGGGCGTTCCAGTGTCAATCGCTTTCAAGTGTTGATCTATGGCGCGGATGGCAAGTTGCGCTTGACGTTATCCCCCGACATCATTAGTGGGTATCGCTGGGGTGGCTCCGATGCTAAGCCAGTCATCGTCGGTGGCGTCGCAATTTCATATGCCGGGCTTGTCACGGTTAGCTCAAAATCGCCAGCGCCAGCGCCTGCGCTAAACCCAGCGCCACGATGAACATCTAAAACATGCCAGGGTCAGGGTCGCCGCAAACTTGACGGCGCCGATGCACGTAACAGCACGACCACAACTGCCCGCTTCGCTGAGCTTAGTGAGGATAAGAAGTGCCAACTGCTATAACTTCCGCGCCGTCCGACAATTCGGCTCGGGCAACTGGTTGCCACGTCGCTGTTTCCGACTCACGTCTCGCAATCCTTATCGATGATCCAATGCGATAGACCACCAATTGTGTGTTTGCTGGTTTGCTCTTTGGTAACGGCCGGATTGCGAACAAAATAGTTGGAACTTTTGGGTTCGGCGCCTCCGTTGACTCAGTGACATCGCCCCAGGCATAGTGCCGTGGCGGAAAGGTGTGTCCATCGGGAGTGTTCGCGACGGTAAGCATTTTCGCGTCGCCAACTCGCAGTACTGTGTAGTGATAGTCGGGGTCATCGGTTGGGCCTCCGCCACTGACGGACCGTAAGAATAGTAGATTTAGTTCACCTTGTAGCGGCGTGTCGACAACGTGGATCGCAAGCGCCAGGTAGAGCGATTTGCCGCTGATCCGCACGGCCTTGTTCGCCGCACGGATTCCCACCAGCATTTCGGGCGTGATGGTTGAATCAATGTGTTCGAGTGGGAACTCTGGTGCCGTACTCATCGGGCCGGTTGGAGCTTGAGCTACGTCGGATTTTGTATCTACTACGGTCGCGACAAGCGCGGCTGGCGCCACCATCGGTGGCGAATTGTTCGACACCTCGTGTTGAGTGGAAACTGGTCGCGCAGGAGCTACCTCCGGCTCAGCGCGATTGAGGGTATGCGCACAACTAACCAGAAAGCCCAGAAGCAACCATCGAATCATGCAAAGCCAACGCTGCATCGATAGTAACTATTCCAAAGGGCCACACCAAGATCCTGACGACCACCAAGATCCCAACCAGGGTTGATGCTTGCAAGGTCGCGCGGTTCGTGGATCGCGAGAGGTTCCCGCCCAAGGATCCCGAAGGATCCCGACCGGGGTTTGTTTTGGCAGGTCGCGCGGCACAGTGGCGCGGCAGAATCCGACCCCAAAATCGGTTGATCGCGCGCAGGACGAAGGTCGCAAATGATCTTCTTGACGATGTGCTTCGAATTGCCGTGGAGCATATGTCAAACGTCGGCGTCGCAGCCGCACTCGCGGTGGCTTGGGCAGGGCGCGCTCGTGCCCTCAACATTGCCTAACTGTTCGCGTGTTACGCTGTGCCGATGGGCGTCGTCCGATGCGA
>JAYWHS010000501.1:0-3685 GCA_043777635.1 Kofleriaceae bacterium
GCAATTCTCAAAGAACCGGCACCTGCGCAAAACTCGATTCGTTCGCAGTTGGCGCAAACCTGGGAGCAAGTTGAATCGACGCTGTTTATGATGCACATACGCCACGCCACCTGGGGTGCGGTGTCCGATGCCAACACCCAGCCGTTCACCCGATCCTGGGGTCGGCGCGATTGGATGTTAGCGCACGCTGGATCGCTCGATCACCGGCCCGACCCCGACGGTGATCAAGCGTTGTTCGAGCCGGTTGGCTCGACCGATACGGAACAAGTATTTTGCACGCTGCTCAATCACTTGGTCGCGCATGGTCATAAAAGTTTGATGGAGGCGGACCTCGACGAGCTGCATCGGTTGTTGTGCGAAATCAATCTGTCAGGTGAGCTCAACGTGTGCCTCACCGATGGCCGCGATTTGTTGGCCTATGCTGACCGTCGCGGCACAGCGTTGTGGATGGCGGATCTGCGCCCACCGTACGAGCGCATCACGTTCGGCGATGATGACCTAACGCTCGACCTGACCCGTCGCGGTGCCAAGAGTCGCAAAGGCGTGATCGTGTGCACCAGCCGATTACGTCCTGGTGACGGCGACGCTGGCCATGCACTCAATTGGAAGCAATTGCAGCCAGGCCAAATGATACTGATCCGCCAAGGTGCGCTGGTTGACCAACGTGGTGCCGAAGCCCCTGCCCGGCTCACGGCACAACGCTTGCCACGGCCACTCAAAGCGGAGCCTAAACGGCTGCGAGTGACCCATCGTACCCATTACAAGTACCAAGAGCCGATCGAACGCTCAATGCATGTGTTGCGACTCGCACCGATGCACGATCGTTTGCAAACATTGGTGTCGCACGACCTGTCGATTTCGGTGGCAGGCAATGCCCGTGACTACGACGATGTATTCGGTAATCGGGTGCGTCGCTTAATGGTGGAAACGCCGTTCACGGAAATGACGATCGAGTCGATCAGTGAAATCCAGTTGCTCGATATTGATCCACTATCGTTTCGCCCGCTGCGCTCGCGCTCGACGATTCCACTGGCATGGATGCCTTGGCAGCGCCAAGCCCTCAACCCGTATTTGCTACCACCGGAGCTGCCGGAATCTGAGCTAGCCGAACTGGTCGAGTACGCCATGAGCTTCGTTAAGCGCAATGACTACGACTTGATCGATACCTTGCTTGATATCAACGAAACGATTTTCCGCGAGTACAAGTACAAACAAGGCAGCACCAACTTGTTCACAACCGCGTTCGACGTGTACGTAAATCGTCGCGGTGTGTGCCAGGACTTTACCAATTTGTTCATCTGTCTGGCCCGCCTACTCAATATCCCAGCACGGTACGTGTGCGGATACCTGTATTGCGGCCCGACGATGGCCAACCAAGTGCAGGCCCAAGCGTCACATGCGTGGCTGCAATTGTATCTACCCGAAGTCGGCTGGAAAGGCTTTGACCCAACCAACGGCGTGTTGACGCAAACCGATCATGTGCGCGTCGCCATCGGCCGTAACTACTCGGATGCAACACCAACGAGCGGAACCATCTTCGTCGGCAATATCGAAGGCGAACTGCTCAGCGTTGATGTTGCGGTCACACGGTTGTAGCAGCCGCGCGCTTACTTCGCCCACTTCTTCAAGCATGCAACTTTTTCGCTATCGAACGTGTTGTTCTTGGCGCAAAAGTCGATGAGTTCCACCGGTTCACGGCGGCTGGTGGCAGCCACGCTCATGCAGGTCTTACGATCTGATGTGAACGTGAACGCGCGTTGACAAGCCGCGACCGCCTTGAAGGCCGATGCGCCAAAAGGCGTCGACAACATGGCGACGGTTTGATTCACACACGGCTCAACTTCGGATTTGAAGCTGTAGGCAGCGCTACAGGCAACCGTTGCGTTTTGGATATCCTGGACAGTTGGTTGATACGCAGCTGGTGGTGGCGGCGCGACCGGATAAGGCGTTGGGTTTGGATTTGGAATTGGATTTGGATTGACCGGATAAGGACACACTTCGTATTCAAATGCGTGGTCGGTGAAATAGGCCCAGACCCGACGCTGCGAACCATCGGCATTGCGAGTTGCATCAACGTCGTTTTTGCCTGGCTCAAACCACGAGGTCCATTGATTTGGCGACCACAAGATGCGGTACTTAGTGATCTTGGCTCCCAAGAAACGTTGATCAACGTCGAGGGCTAAACCGCGCGACCAATCGTTACCACCAACGGCATTACTGCGTTTAACGGTGCATGCGCCAACCGGTGGCAACGGCGTAGGAGTAACCGGCGACACGGTGCCGTTACCTTCACAGGTTGCACGCAACGCGATGCGGCCTTTGCGCGGATCAACCGTGGTGGCGCAGCGCGCCGGTCGACGATTGTCGCCAAGATCGATGGTGAAATCTAAGTTGCCGTTGAGAAAGCTGGTTGGCTGTAAAGCGACGACACTACGATCGAGCTTGAGCACGGCGCCATCCGCAAAGGTGACGTCGCGCAAAAAGCTTTGCTGCGAAATGCGACCGTTGTCGATTTTTTCAACGGCAAGATAGGCGGTACCATCTGAACCTGCGACTACTCGCATGGCCGTTGCCGGGTCCGAGATGACGGTGGAAACCGACGGTGGCGCCAATTGCGAAATGCGTTGTGCGTGAGCACCGCTGGTGGCACCCACCAGACCGGCGACGCCGATAGCACTAGCGACTAGTTTCGATGCCAATCCATTTTTACTTCGTTGAATCTTCATGTTTCCGCTCCTTGCCGAGTCTGGCCGCAACGTACCGCGGCCATCGTTGTCACACGCCTATCGTGCGCGATATTTTAGGTCACGCAAAACGCGTATCGTTCATGTCTGGTACCGACGGCGCAGCTGCCCTGGGCATTCATCATGGCTTGGTAATTTCGTACATAATTATTACCGGACGGCATTTCCAGCGATCTCGGGTGGTTGCAGCGGGAGTGCCGGAGGTAGTGAGCGCTGTGGCTGAGTTAACTGTCACACTGCCTGGGTACTCATCGTTTCGATGCGCATCTATTTTGTCGGTAGCCACGCCACTGGAAAAACCACCTTGTGCCGGTATGTTTCGCGGCGTTTTGATTTACCGATGATCAGCGAAGTGGCGCGTGCGGTGCTCGCTGAAATGGAGTCATCGCTCGACGCGTTGCGCACCGACATGGATTTGGTAGCCGAATATCAAGAACGGGTGTTTGCCCGTCAAGTCATGATCGAACGGCATCATCAAGGACAGTTTGTGTCGGACCGGGCCTTCGACAATTTGGCCTACGCGGCGGAACACACCCACAACGTCGCCGATATGATGGGCGATGAGCGTTTTGCTAATTACATGCGCTGGGTTGGCGATGGCATCGTGTTTTTCTTGCGGCCACATCAATCGTTACTCAAAGAGGACGGCGTGCGCGCTGGAGTTTCGTGGGAATCGGTGTTGCGTATCGATGGCATGATCAAAATGATGCTGGAGCAATACCGCATCGATTATTTGCCGATCGAATCGGTATCGATGCAAGAACGCGTGCGAGCCGTGGAGTTCGTGCTTGGCCGTGCCGGCTTAGCTGCGGCAAAACGCCAGCCGCGTGCCCTTCCGGTTGCGAATGTCGTCGCCACTGGCGCAGCCACGCCATCGCGATCCCGCAGCATTACCGGCACCCCGATCTCCGCCAACCTAACCGGCAATGGCCTCACTGGGG
>JAYWHS010000502.1:0-13101 GCA_043777635.1 Kofleriaceae bacterium
CGGAGCACGCAAGTTAGTACGCGGATTGTTGACCAGAAAGAAAGATCGATGAAACTACCATTCGTAACGCTGAGTTTTTCGCTAGGCTTGTTACTCGCGGGTCCCGGCTGCAAAGCCAAAGTCAACCCGCCGCCCAAAGGTGCGAGTTGCGCCGAAGTTGCAGCGAACATTGCTCGCATCGGCAAAGGTCTCAACAATCAACGTGAAGCCATTGCCCAATGCGAAGCTGAAAAAATGCCGGCACGGCTGCGCAACTGTCTTGCCAAAGCGGTCGACCTCGACGGCCTGGGCGCTTGTATTCCACCGAGCTCAGTACCGAAGCGGATTCCGCCACCGATCACCACCGGACCAGGTGTCGTTGGAACTGCACCTGCGGCGTCTCCCATCGGCAGTGCAGGTTCAGCGGCGACAAAGTAGCTGGTCGCTACGAGGCAGCCACAGCGTCAGCAAGTGGCGCGAAATAATCGTACAGCGCGATCAGGCCTAAGGTGCTCAGATTACGCACCTTGTTAAGCCCATCTTTGACGCCACTGATTACACGGCCAGCCAGGGTTATCGGTGAGTGCATCACTGGCGCAAGAGTTATAATGTCGGATGCGAAATGGAACTTGAATTTCGCGATATTGTGACGTTTGACATCAGGATCGGTGGGGCCCGGCACACCGCCGAGATCGAAGCAGGTATCGCCCAACCCGTGGGCCCACTCCACCGCTTGCGACAATGGCAGCAAAGCTTTTTTGTAGCTTCGATAGGTAGCGGACGACGCACCGAGATGAAACGTGGTGCGTCCGGGTTGCCGCACCACCAACATCGCGCTGTCGAGTTCACCGGCATTTTCACCGAGGAACAACGCAGCGTCATTTGATTGAAGCAGCGGTGCAAATGATAAAAAGTACGCAAGCGGACGGTCATTGCCGCCTTGGGCTTCCATCATGGTTTTGTACAAGTTTGCCAACGCCGGCAAATCAGCCGGCTCGCCACGGCGCACTGTTTGGCCCTGTGCCTCTGCCTTGCGTGCTTCGCGCCGCAAATCACCGTGTTGACGACCTGCGAAAAGATCGTTGGATGATAGACCTTTGAAACTTAACCGCAGCGACGACGTGTGTGGCCCAGTGAGATCTGCCGAGGTAGTAAATCCATGCAGCGATGCAATCGCACGAGCTGCGATTGCCTCAGCACCCATGAAATATGGCTGGATGCGCAAACGATCGATGCCATGCCATCGGATGGCACCCAACATGGCCGGCAACACGATGTTGAGATCATTGACGTCATCAACAACCGGCCCACGTTCGATGATTGCCGACGGTGATGGCAAGCGGCCATGCATGCGTCGCAGCAGGCGAGCCGCGCCAATCACCCGGCCGCGCTTGCGCATCAACAGATAGCGCTGTTCAACGTCGGGTTGGGCAGCGATCGGCGACCAATTTGGCGCCTGCAAATAGTGAGCACCCATCGCAGTGGCAACAAAGTCGCCGTACGCAATCGCATCAGCACCACTGAGCGTATTTCGTATGTACTTGACTTCCATTGGTTTTTTAATGTAGCGCGATGCCAGGCAAGAAGGCCACTACCTGCCGCATTTTTGCACAATGGCACCAGACCGCATTCGTCGACCTGGGTTGCGCCGAAAACCAAAACGCGCTGGCAACCTTAGGGGGTTACACAGCGCGCCGGAGTGCTTGTTATAGCGTTGTTGTTAGAACGTGAACGTTGCGATCGGGGTTGGAAGTGCCCCAACTTTCTTGTTCAATTCCGGTAGGTTGGGAGACGATCGGCGCTCAACTAGCGCAATAATCGGCTCTGATTTTCTGGTTACCGCCGCCACCGCCAACGTCTTCTTAACGCGAGGATTGCCGGTGCCAGGTACTTCTTGAGTTGCCTTCCGCGCTGCTGGGCGCGCCGTCATCGCTGAATTCCGCATATTTGAAACTCCCCCCGGAGCTTTGTTGTGGTTCGACTCTAAGGATCGCTGCGTCGATCTGTCAATGTAGGCATTTGGGTTTGTTTGGCCTCGGCTTTACATCCGAGGGATCCTCCCCTATAACACTTGAAATTTACAAAGGATTCTGCCCCCATGGAGTTGCGCCTTCTCGTTGGAAATTTGCTCGAAACACAATGCGATGTGCTCGCCGTCACCTGTTTTGGTGATCCAGCGAAGGACGCGACGGTCAAAGCACTCAACACTGCCCTCGGCGGTTTAGTGCTTGAAGCTGCCACGGCCGAGTCATTTGAAGGCAAAAGCCTCCAGATCCTTGGGCTGCACACTGGAGGCAAGCTGCCTGCCAAACGCATCTTGGTGGTTGGGCTCGGCAACAAAAATGATTTTTCATCGCCGCAATTTCGCGACGTCACGGCGTGCATCGCAGCTCATGGCAACAAAGTCGGCGCCGTGCATGTCGCGTGTTTGCTGCCATCGCTAGGCGGCAAACGCGACGAAAAGGCCCTGCAACACGCAACTGAAGGCGTGTACTTGGGTGGCTACAAATTTGATCGCTACTTGACCTCGGAAGATTCCAAGAAGAAGCCGTCGGTGCAAACCATCAGCTTTTTCACCGAGCTTAAAGCTCACAAGCTCAACGCGAGTGCCCTCAAGCTTGCCGCTGGGCTGATCGAGCGTGGCACCGTTGTGGCGCGCGCCATCAACACCGCGCGCAACTACATCAACGAGCCTGCCGCGGTAATTACGCCAACGGCATTGGCCACCGAAGCCCTCGCGCTCGCCAAAAAGCACAAGTCCCTCACGGTGACGGTGCTCAACGAGAAGAAGTGCGCCGAGCTTGGCATGGGGATGTTCTTAGCAGTTGGCCAAGGCTCTGACCAAGAGTCGCAGTTCATTCACATTAAATACACGCCCGAAAAGAAACCGAAAAAGAAGATCGCACTCATTGGCAAAGGCGTGACGTTTGATTCGGGCGGATATTCGCTCAAGCCATCGGCTGGCATGGAAGACATGAAAGTCGACATGTCGGGCGCAGCGGCGGTGATCGCATCTATGGATGCCGTTGCCACGCTTGGCTCAGAGCACGAAGTTCATGCCGTGGCCGCTTGCTGCGAAAACTTAGTATCGGGCAAAGCCTACAAGCTCGGCGACATTTTGAAATCGATGGACGGCACCACCGTTGAAATCAACAACACCGACGCAGAAGGTCGCTTGACCTTGGGCGATGCCATCACCTATGCCCGCACCAAAATTGAGCCCGACGAAATGTTCGATTTCGCCACGCTCACCGGTGCCTGCATGGTGGCGCTTGGGCCTTACACCGCCGGTGTGATGTCCGACAACGAACCACTTACGCGCGGCTGGCTCGCCGCTGCCGAGCGTTCGGGCGAAGACATGTGGCGCTTGCCGCTCAACCCACGGTTGCGCGAACAGTTGAAGAGCCCAATTGCCGACATGCGCAACACTGGCGATCGCTTCGGCGGTGCCATCACGGCCGCCCTGTTCCTCAAAGTGTTTGCCAAAGACACGCCGTACGTTCACGTCGACATCGCGGGCCCAGCCTCGGTCAGCTCGTCGCGTCCAGCCACGCCGAAGGGTGGCACTGGCTTCGCTGTCGCGACGATTCTCGAATACGTTACGTCCAAGTCGTAAGCGTTCGCAACGCCTACAGATTCCGCCGTCGGCTGAAACGTCCTCGGTTCTCCGACGACGAACCTCGGACTACCGCGCTCGAAGCATGCGCGACGGGTTGCCTCGCTCCCCACACGCTGGAAGCGAGTTCGTTCACCGATCGACGTAGCGGTCGGCCAGCGATATCAGCGCTGGCCCGCAACCTTGCTGGATGAAGTCTGCCAGCCTCCACCGAGCGCCTGGTAGATGTTCACCATCGTCTGGAACTGTTGCTGCTTGGTCTCGACCAGCTCCATCTCGGCCTCCAGCGAATCGCGCCGAGTCAGCAAGACCTCCATGTAGTCGGCCCGCGCCGACTGGAACAGCAGATTTGAGGTTTCGACCGAGCTCGTAAGCTTGTCGACTTGCTGCTGCTGCAACTCGTAGCTGCGCTGTAAGTTGTCAATGATCGCGAGCTGATTGGCGACATCGGTGAACGCCCGCAACACGGTCTGCTCGTAACGAATGACCGCTTGGATCTGCATCGCATTGGCTGTTCGGTACTGCGCAGTGATTGCCCTGCGATTGAGCACCGGCGCGACCAGGCCGCCGGCGAGCCGATACGCCAACGCAGCGGGCGTCGCGATGAGATGCGCCAGGTTGAACGACTGATACCCGAGCTCGGCGTCGATCGTGAACGATGGGTAAAACGCAGCCTTGGCCGCGCTGACATCGAGCTTGGCGGCCTGCAGGGTCAGCTCCGCTGCGCGCACATCTGGCCGGTTGGTCAGCAGCTCGCTTGGAAGCCCCACGCCGATCGCACGCGGACTTGCCTGGCGAAACTCGTCCGTGCTTCGGCGCACCGGTTGCGGGTAGCGACCGACGAGGAAATTGATTCGGTTCTCGGTCTGTGTACGCTCCTGCTCGAGGTTGTAGCGATGGGCCTGGTTCTTGAGCACCTCCGCCTCGAAGCGTTGGACCGCCAGCTCGGTTACCCTGGCCGCCTGCCACTGCAACCGAACCACCTCGAGGGCGTTGGTCTGGATCGCAATGTTCCGAGTCAGGATCTCGAGTCGGCTATCGATCGCGATCAACTCGAAGTATGAGCGCGCGATTTCGGCGATGATCTGGGTCACCAAAAAGCGTCGTGCTTCGATGCTCGCGAGGTAGCGCAGGTTCGCGGCCTTGGCGCCGTTGCGCAGCTTGTTCCAGACGTCGAGTTCCCAGGAGCCCCTGAGCCCGAACGAGAAGTCGCCTAAGTTCTTGGCGAGCCCCGCTTGTTCGTCGCCGACGCCTTGGCTGGTTCGGTCGCCAACCTTCTCGACGCCCATGGTTGCGCCAACGTCGACGCGCGGCCTGTACTCACCGGTCCGGGCATACGCCTCGTTGCGGGCGATGATGATCTCCTGGAGCTGGAGGTTGAGCTCTTGGTTGTTGCTCAACGCGGTCGTGATGAGCTGTTGTAGCTCAGGGCTTCCGAAGATCTCGCTCCACTTTTGCTGCGCGGCGCTGGTGGCTTGAGGGCGCGGGCCGCCGAAGCTCGCCGGCACTGCGCGCGATGGCTCGTGCGGCGGGTTGTCTTGGAGTGAGGGAACACAGCTGGTCATGGCAAGCGCGAGTCCGACGACGAATAAGCTGAACGCTGATCGCCAGCTTCGGCGTCGAGGGTGGGCAGTCGATCGAGAGCTAAACCTCATGGCTGACTTCCTGGGTATGGATGACTTCCTGGGTATGGATGACTTCCTGGATATGGATGACTTCCTCGGTATGGCTCAATTCCTCGGTCAAGGGTTCGTCATGTTCGTCTCGGATCATGTGGCGCCCGGATTGCAGCGTTCCAAAGATGAAGTACAGACCAGGCACGATGATCACTCCGAACACCGTCCCAAACAGCATGCCGCCGAGCGCTGATGCGCCGATGGTGCGGTTCGCGACGGCCCCTGGACCAGTAGCGATCGCAAGCGGAATCAGCCCTGCGATGAACGCGAACGAGGTCATCAAGATCGGTCGAAACCGGACCTTGGCGCCCTCGATGGCGGCCTCTGCGACGGTCGCCCCGTCGCGGTGTTTCTGGACCGCGAACTCGACGATGAGCACGGCATTCTTGCCGAGCAGACCGACCAGCATCACCAGCCCGACCTGGGCGTAGACATCGTTCGACAGGCCAGTCAACTTCAGCAGCAACAGCGAGCCAAACACGCCGACCGGCAACGACAACACGACGGCGAACGGCAGCAGGAAGCTCTCGTACTGGGCCGCCAGCACGAGGAAGACGAACACCAGGACGACGATGAAGATATAGATCGCCTCGTTGCCGCGCCGAGCTTCGTCGAATGTGAGGCCCTCCCACGCGACGTCGAAGCCTCGGGGCAAGGTCTGAGTCGCGACCTGACGGATCGCTGCGATCGCATCACCACTGGTGTACCCCGCTGCGGCCTCGCCACTGATCGGCGCCGAGTTGTACATGTTGTAGCGCCCGATCTCGTTCGGCCCTTCGGTCTTCTTGATCGTCGTGAACGCCGAGTACGGCACCATCTCGCCGGCCTCGTTCTTGACGTAGAGCTTCATGATGTCCGACGGAAACCGGCGAAACTCGGGCGCCGCTTGGGTGTACACCTTGTAGTAGTTGTTGAACCGGATGAAGCCCTGCTCGTAGGTGCTGCCGACGAGGATGTTGAGGGTGTCCATGGCGGCCTTGACGCTTACGCCCTTCTGCATCGCCAACGCTGGGTCGATCACTAGCTCGTACTGCGGATAGTTGGCAGCGTAGAATGAGAACAGACCGGTAAGCTCTTTACGCTTGCGTAGGTTGGCGACGAACTCCTTGTTGATGCGATCGAACTCCTGGTAGCTCGTCGTCGTGGTCTTGTCGAGCAGCCGGAACGAGAAGCCGGCGGCAGTGCCGTAACCTGGCACCGCTGGAGGTTCGAAGTACTCGATCGTAGCGCCAAGGTCCTTCGACTTCTCTTCGAGCTCTTCGATGATTTGCCGAACGTTACGCGAGCGCTTGGACCAGCCCTTCAAGTTGATGAGGCATGTGCCGGCGTTCGATCCGCGGCCCTCGGACAGGATCTCGTAGCCAGCGAGCGCCGACACCGAAGCGACGCCGTCGACGGTCTTGGCGATCACCTGAAGCTGCCGCGAGATGTCGTTGGTACGTTCGAGCGTCGTACCAGGCGCGGTCTGAATGATCGCGTAGATGATGCCCTGATCCTCGCCAGGCACGAAGCCTGCTGGGATGCTGCGGCTGATCTCGAACGCGCCGAACCCGAACGCAGCGAGCATCGCGAACGTGACCAACCGACGATTGACGATGTAACGGAGGCCACGGACGTAGCCACCGGTGAGGCGGTCGAACATTCTATTAAAGCCGCCGAGCGCCCAGGAGATGGGCGTGCGCCGCTTCGGCTTGCCGTAGGTGTTTTTGAGCAGCATCGCGCACAGCACGGGGGTCAGGGTCAGCGCGACGACGCCCGACAATACGATCGCCACGGCCATCGTGATCGAGAACTGCCGATAGAACACGCCGACCGGTCCGCTCATGAACGCGACCGGCACGAACACGGCGGTCATCATCAATGTGATCGCGATGATGGCGCCGGTGATCTCGCCGAGGACCTTCTGCACGGCGCGATAAGGTGACAGATTCTCGTCATGCATCTTGGCGTGAACCGCCTCGACCACGACGATCGCATTATCGACGACGATGCCGATCGCGAGTACCAAGGCAAATAGCGTGATGAGGTTGATCGTGAGCCCGAAGATCTGCATGAACAGAAACGTCCCGATGAGCGACACCGGCACTGCGAGAATCGGAATCAGCGTCGATCGCCAGTCTCCCAGGAACACGAAAACCACGAGCGCAACGAGCAAGAACGCCTCGCCGAGTGTGTGCAACACCTTTTCGATCGACGCGTCGAGGAAGTCCGAGACGTCGTAGCCGACCTTGTAGTCCATGCCCGCTGGGAACGAGCGCGCCTTCAGCTCATCGAGCTTGGCCTTGACGTCCGCGATTACGTCACGCGCATTGCTGCCAAGAGTCTGCTTCAATACGATGGCCGCCGATGGGTTGCCATCGAGGTTGGAGTAGATGTCGAAGAACTCGCTCCCGAGCTCGACCTTCGCAATGTCCTTGAGATGCAGGACCTCACCTTCGGGGTTGGCCCGCACGATGATGTTCTCGTACTCCTCGGGCTTGTTGTAGCGGCCCTTGTAGGTGAGCGTGTACTCGAGCGCATTCGAGCTGAGCCCCGAGGCCTGGCCGAGCCGACCAGGGCGACCGACGAGGCTTTGGTCGTCGATGGCCTTCATCACCTCCTCCGTCGATACCTTGTAGGCGCGCATGCGATCGGGGTTGAGCCAGACCCGCATCGCGTACCCACGTGAGCCAAGGATGTCGGCCGACGCGACACCCTTGATGCGCTGGAGTTCTGGGAGAATACTCGCGTACGCGAAGTTGAACAGGAACTTCTGGTCTGAGCCTTTCTCCGTGCTGAACAGGTTGATGTACATCAACATGCTCGGCTGCACTCGATTGACGATCACGCCCTCCATCTGCATCAGCAGCGGCAGCGACGTCATGACTTGGTCAACGCGATTCTTGACGTTGACCATGGCCTGGCTCTCGTCGGTCCCAAGCTCGAAGATGACCTCAAGCTCGGCTTCACCTGCGCTGTTCGAGTCGGAGGTCATGTACTTCATCCCGGGCACGCCGTTGACCGCGCGCTCGAGAATGAGCATCGCGGACTGGACCAGGACCTCGGCGCTGGCGCCCGGATACTCGAGGCTGACGGTGACGCGAGGTGGCGCGATCTGGGGAAACTGCGAGATCGGGCGCGTCCGCATCGCGAGCACGCCGAGTAACACCAGGACGATCGACAACACGATCGCCAGCACTGGCCGCTGAACAAACTTAGTTGTGAAACTCATTCGACTGGTACCTCCAGGTGCCCGAACACGTCGGCGGGCGCCTTGTAGTCGACCTCGATCGTGGCTCCGTCGGTGACCTTGCCCAGGCCCTCAAGCAGGATCTTATCCTTGTCTTCGAGGCCGCTCTTGATCACGTAGAGATGCGGCAGCTCAGCGGCAACCGTGATCGGTCGCTGGTGCACGACGTTCTTGTCGTCGACGACGAAAACGAACTTGCGATCCAGAACATCGAACGTCGCTTTTTGCGGGACCAGCAGGGCAGCCGGCAGCGGGATGGTCATGACAATCTTTCCGGTCGAGCCATGCCGCAGCACACCTGCAGGGTTGGCGAACGTCGCGCGGAACGCGAGGTTCCCGGTCTCGTTGTTGAAGTCAGCCTCGATCGCCTCGACCTTGCCCGGCTGATCGAAGACCTGCCCGTTGGCCAGGATGAGCTTCACGGGTGCGGGTTCGGTGCTCTTGGGACGCGCGGTGAAGTCGAGGTACTCAGCCTCGCTCACGTTGAAGTAGACCCAGACTGTGCTGTTGTCAGACAACGTCGTAAGCTGGTCACCCTCGTCGAGCAGACTGCCCATCCGGGCTTGAAAGCGGCCGACCAGGCCGTCGAAGGGAGCGCGCAGCTCGGTCAGCGATTGGTGCGTGGTCGCGAGCGCCACGTTGGCCTTGGCGCTGTTGAGCTTGGCCGCCGCCATCTTGAGCTCGTTAGGAGCGACGACGTTTTTGTCGGCGAGCAGCTTGGTGTTTTGATACTCGAGTTCGGTCATCGCCGCCTCGGCGGTCGCCTTCTGGGTTTCGGCCTGGTAGATCTTGGGCATGATCTGGAACATGCGTGTCCCTTTGGTGATGCGCTGGCCCTCATCAACGAACACGCCTTGCAGGTAGCCACCTTCGAGCGCCCGTAGCTCGATGTGCTGGATCGCGCGGATCTGCGCGACGTACTCGTGGGTCAGCTCGGTGTTTTTGCGAAGCGGTTGCGTAACGAGAAACTTCGCCACTTCGTGATGCTCGACGTGTGGATGTTTACACGCTGGGCTCGTAGCGACGACAGCCGCCAACAATGCGGTCGTGATGAATCGGTGCATGGAACTGTCCTTGGAGGGGTCCGCCTCGGTCGCGATGAGGTCGCGATGAGGTCGTGATGCGACCATCGCGCGCTGATGCGTGATGCGGGCCCCACCTACATGGTGTGACGTGATGACCATGGGCGAAGTGCCGATGGCCAGCTCGTGTGAAGGTGCTTGCTGGATCGAACGCTGGCGCTAGACCGGCGGACCGCGAGCAAGCTGCGTGGCGAGCGCGCCTTGGGGCACGCGGCACCAGCTCTGCCAACCCGCGCTGTAGTGCAGGCCGTCAAGGTTGACCTGCCAGCAGTCGACGGCAGGGATGACGACGTCATGGACGGGATCGTTCGCGGATCCGTCATCCTCAGTCTCATCGAGCGCAAGCGCGAAGCTCTGCGCGTGATCCGAGTGCTCAAATCTACTTGCGGCAACGCTAACAGGCCGCCCCGCAGCCGTCGTGCCGGAAGCCAGGGTCGCGATCGAATCCGAGCCATGACGAGGCACATAGATGTTGTGGCTCGTCGCTGCAAGAATCAGCAGGCTCAGTAGGCTCAGGCCCGCAAGGCCTGCACAGCGCAGGACTCGCAGCACATCCCGAAATAGCGAGGCGCCGAGCATGCATCCGTTTACCCGCGCCGTAGACACCTGTCAAGCAAGCCGCCGGCCACATGCGCGGAGGGACCCTCAGGCCCTCAGGTAGTTAGGAATAGTCCGAGTTCACCCTCGCGCCCAGCTCGGTGAGCCGATCCTCGCGTCTCCCGCGATCCACCATCGTCTGAACGTACTCGGCGCTCCGACCACGAACCTCGGGCCACCGCACTCGAAACATGCGCAACGTGCGCAACGTGCGCTGCGCCGTCGATGTTTTCGTCCATGCACACGCGCACGCAGTGCGCCAACTCCTAGCCGCTACAGCATGCCCAACATTCGTTGGCACACTGCCTGCGCTGGGTTTTGCATGACGAAAACGGTTACCTCGCTCCCCAGCGTTCGCTGGGTTCGCTCCATTTTGGGCGGCTCCTCGCGCTTTGTCGCCTACGAACTCTCGCTGCAACTTGTCACCGCTGTTCGCTTAGCGGCTGCCTCGTGGCGCACCGTCGGTGATCTGCCTCGCTCCCCAGCGTTCGCTGGGTTCGCTCCATGTTGGGCCGACCAAGGTCGCCGCGCTGCCGTCAGCATTGCGCTCAACTTGCGCGAAGGCTCGGCGTACCTGGCCGGCTCGCCGTCGCGTCGTCGCTTCTTCGACATCGCACATGCTTCCGCCTTCGAGGTTGAAGCAGTACTCGACATCGCTCGGTGTTTCGGCTTCGATGCTGTTGATGATCGCGCAGCTCGGGCCTTGGCTGGTCGCGTGGCTGCGATGACCTCGGCCTTGGTGGGTCGTCGGTAAGGCTCCGAGGCCGTCGTCCGAGTACCGTCGTCCGAGTACCGAGGTAAGACCTTACGATTGCTGTGGGTTTTCTTCAATGTCTCCTACGGGAGCCGCATTGAGACTAATTCGAGCGACCGCGGCACTAAGTGCAGCATTGCACTGCAAACCCTGGACGATTGCAGCGAGGGATTTGCCGGTTGCCACGACATCCCTCACGGTTGCGTTGGATAGAGATTTCGCGAGTGGCAAATTGTTGGATTTGCCGATACTCATTTTTTCGTGTGGCCGAATATGCTCGTCGAGAAGACCACGGTTGTTGCGCCATTGTGCGAGTTGAGTGCGATCCGCTGGCTCCGTGGCCAGGCGCTCGCATTCGTCGAAGTTTTGGAACAGCCAAGCTTCAATGGCGTAGTACGGTACAAGACGAATGATCTTTTCGTCGTCAACGGGTGAAACGTTTCCGCGCTCCTGAGCCATCGTTATTGCGTGCTGCTTCGCTTTATCCACGATTTTCGTTTCAAATTGTTTGGGTGTGGTGGCACTTGCGCGTTGCGCCCAAGTTGTGTCGCCATCGAAATGAAAAACGACAAAATGGTCAGATTTCACCGCATCGGTCGCAATGTCGCGAAATAAATCAATGATGGCAGGTTGATCATGGGGCGCGCCGCTGAGCCATTTGTTTCCCCGCACAATCGGATCGTGTACCGGCAAAGGCGGCAGAAACTTAATGTTTTGGGTCTGGATTTGCGGATACGCTGCGTAGAGCAACCGCTTGACCACAGCTTCAATCGTTTTGGTCGCAGTCGTGGCACCGTCTTCGGTAAAGATTCGAATCTTCAGCTTCACCACAGCCCTTGTTTTCGCATAATTTCACCGACGTGCTGCATGCCGGTTTCGTAGGAACTGTAGAAGTCGTTGGCTTCTTCGTCAGTAAGGTTGCGCCAAATCAGCGTTCCATTTAACCCGTGTTCGCAGCGAATGAGTCGATTTTTGGTTTCGGCAGCCGACGTAAAAGTCAAAAAATCAAGCAGCACTGGATTTTGGCTGGTGAGAAAGCACTGCCGGCCCTCGAGCTTCTTAACGATGAACTTGATCCATTCGTGATGCAGCCCGTTGGTGATTTCGTCTGCGACGACGATTTCTTGGTTCACCGCCAGGTATTGCAAGATTGCGAGCAGACGCTTTTGACCGTAGCTGAACTGTTCGAAATCGAGTTCAGAATTCTTCTGTATGATGAAAAAATTTTGATTATGGAAAGTCAATTTCCGTTCGTTACCATAATCGTCAACACGTTGCCGATAGAACTTTGTCGTCACCAATTCCACGGCGACTAACCGAGCGAACTCCGCAAAAAAATCTACGTTTTCACTCGTCGCAATTAGTTCTGTGCTCGCGAGAGTTACACCGGAAATAAGCGCGCTTGCGAAGTCTTTGGGTGCGGACAGATTTTCAGACATGGCGAAAATCGTCGTATCTATCCAAATGTTCCCAAGCTTTGTCATTCCAGCGCGTATCACATCTAATGACTCGTCTAGCCGAGCGTGAGCTTTTCTGGTGTTAAGCAAGAGCACCATCGTATCGAAAACATTTACTGTGTCGATACGGTTCTCTTTGATCAGGTGTTTCCTAATTTTTTCGAATGCTTCCACAACAGTTTCAAGTATCGGGTTCGCACTAAGGTACACAATCGGGTTCACATCAAACTGAACGATTGAACGCGCATCTTCGGTTGCTGCTACTTTGCCATTTGCGATTTGAATCGCAAATGTTGACATCCCAACACGACACGAAAGTTCGACAACGCTCACGATTTGAGGGGGATGCTGCGCCTGCTCACTTGTGACTTTGGTATGGTGGATCTTCGCTGAAAGTACGAATGTAGTTTCTGATGATTCTTCGTTTGCAACGAGTTCCACTGCAACGTCAACCTCTTCATTAGCAAACGCACTAAAATCCAGCTTGACCGCGCACGCAATCACGTCGAGCAGCGTGGTTTTCCCAACGCCGTTTTTGCCAAGCACAAGATTCGTGTCACCGGTGAAGTTCAACACTGTGCCCGGCTGCACCTTCCGGAGCTTGTCAATGCGGATCGATTTAAGCCGTAACATGCGGTTATCTTGTCACAGGTTCTGCCAATGCAGCATCGCCTCAGTCAAAATCCCACGCAGCAGTTGCGACGACCAAGT
>JAYWHS010000503.1:0-3671 GCA_043777635.1 Kofleriaceae bacterium
CAGGGGCAACTTTGTGGGAGAGTAGGACGCTGCCGGGGTTTTGAAGGGCTGAGATTCGCAAGAGTCTCAGCCCTTCACCTTTTTTCGGTCCTTGCAACCGAGCTGTCTTGCCTGCACCGGGTACATCCTAGCTTGCCCCCAAGAGGCCGCAGTGCGATTGGCCGCAGTGCGATTGGCCGCAGTGCGATCGGCTGGCACCCGCGTGTTTGGCTGACACCCTCGCGCGCGTGATACGTGCTGTGCGATTAGCCCACTATGCGATCGGCTGACACCCGCTATGCGATCGGCTGACACCCGCTATGCGATCGGCTGACAACCGCTATGCGATCGGCTGACACCCGCTATGCGGCTGACACCCGCAGTGTCGCGGCTCGTATCGTTGCGCGATCGGTCGTTTGCGCGCTTGGCTTTGCGCGCTTGGCTGACACCCGCGCGCTTGGCTTTGCGCGATCGGCTGACACCCGCACGCTTGGCTGACACCCGCGCGCTTGCCGTTTGCACGATCAGCCGTCAAATTTTTCCATACCGGCATCACGCCAGTACTGGTAAGGGCTCGCTGATTGTCCGACCATAGCGCGCTTGCCGTTTGCGCGGTCGGCTTTGCGCGATCGGCTGACACCCGCGCGTTTGGACACCCGCGCGCTTGGCTGACATCCCCGCCCTAGCCGCAAAGATGTAATTGTCGCTCAGCATCAACCCGGTTGCAGGCTAAGCGACCGATACGATCGGCTAGTAGTTGGCTGTTGCACGTTCGGCCAACCCAGGCGCTGCCCGCGTCAGCCATCTGCACAGCCGAACTTTAGGCGCTGCCCGCGGCAGCCATCTGCACAACCGGACCCCAGGCGCTGCCTGCGGCAGCCATCTGCACAGCGAACCTCGGGCGCGGCAATCGGTTGAGTTCAACTCACGTAGAAATAGTGAGTGCGAATGCACACCAATTCAGACATGTCTGGACCTCAAGCCGCGCCGAAAAGACAAACGCCGCGATGAGGCGGCGTAGTGACTTCCTAGAGTGTACCCGCTTCATGAACCCCGTCTTGAACTGAGTGTCATCGGCAAAGCAGGCTGTGGTCATGACCTAGAGTTTTGGTTTTCGGCACAACCCAATTTAAAGCCCTGTACCCAGTCGTTTACAAGGCAAACGCTTAACAGCATTTAGTTCCGGTTAAGAAGGTTGGCGAATTGTTATCGATTTGTCGCGAATGCAAAAACCGCAGTTTCACAGCGCGCAAAGGTGGTCGTTTGACATTCGCAACGGTCTGGGTAACAAGTGCACTGTTCACCGGTGTAGGCCGAGATACAATCATCACGGTTGCTGCATGCCGCTTCAGTGGTCAATGACTCACAGGTTACGCCAGCATTGCATTGAGCTTCGGGGATGCAGTAGCCGCTCCAGCAGCCATTGCGCTGCCCAGCTACTGTGCCGGTTGGGCAACTTGGTGGTGGGGTGGCGCAGATGGCATCGGTGCCGCCGCAGGTGCCGGGATCGTTGGGGCCGCATTCATTGGTGGGAATGCAGTAACCGGTCCAGCATCCGTCCGCGATTCCGGCCACTGTATTGGCTGGGCAAACCGGCGGCATGACGAAGCAATAGACGTTACCGGTGCAGCTACCTGGGTCAGGATTTACAGGAACACACGTTGGCCAGCATTGACCGCTCGCATCGCATTGCTCAACACAGGCCGTGCCAGGTGCGCAAGTAACTGCCGCACACGTTGGCTCTTGGTCTGGCACACACTGTACGTCGCAGGTCGCGCCGCACATGGTTTCACCGGGGATTGGGTCACATGGAAAACAGCGCTCTTCGCAGTGAGTTCCAGGACCGCACAGAATATTTTCACAGCTTGGGTTTTGATCAGGTACACATGTCGCGTAGCAAGTACCAATATCTGGTGGAGTTGGGGGCTGAGAAGGATCATCGCTACCACCACCGCTGCCACCGCCGGTCAGCGGACCAGGCAAACAGGTGAGTTCGCAGTGGCTGCCGAGTTCGCAGGCGATCTGGTCGCAGGAGTTTGGTTCAACAGGCACGCAAACCGCTTGGCAGATGAACGATCCTTGGCAGTCGGCATTTGGTGGGCATTCGCGACACGACTCGTCGCAGCGGTAACCTGGACCGCAGTCCATAGTTTCGCAGCTAGTGCCGCTTGGTACGCAAACAACCGTGCAGGCGCCTTCGTCGTAACGCGCATTTGGCGAATCGGGACATGCCACCACGCACTCGGTGCCGGGTGGACAGCTGTCAGGAGCGCATTCGGTGCCAAGTGGTTCACAATGGCCATAACAAACATCGGGGCAAACGCCGTTAAGGTCGCAGCCGGGTGGTTCGCCACACTCGGTGTTGGCAGTGCAACCGAAGCCTGGGCCGCACTCTTGGTCCGAGTAACAACCTTGCGCAGTGTTTTCAGGTTGACAACGTCCGAAATCTAGCCGAATGCCGTCATCGGGTCCGATCGTGTCGGTGTAAACAGCCGAACAATCATTGTGGCGCGAGCATTGCTGCGCGTCGAGGCTGTAACAATCTTCGCGGTTGTTAACTGGACCCGAAGGAGCAACATCCCAACATTGCAAAAAGTTAGTTTTGGCGGGTGCGTCTTGTGGCGTGATCGGTTCGACGTACGCTGCAAAGCATTCTGGTGCAGCTAAACATGCGCTTTCGCCTAACCCTTCACACGAGCTGTAACAAGAACCCCAATCTGGGATCGCTGCGATATCGCCGACGAATTGGTCTTCGCAGGGATATGGGTTGCCAAAAGACTGGCACTGTCCATTTTGCGGATTGCGATACGCATTGGGTGCAAGCGGGACACTCTCGTTGCGGACCCCCACGCATGGCGGAGGATCGTAATCATGACCAAAATAGAGGTCGCAGCCCGCCGTGGTGGCGACCACGGCAATACTGGCAGTCATTAGTAGATGACGGAGCCGTGTGTTCATAAATCCTCGTGGGCTAAAGTGGTTCATCATATGGGTGGAATATTTGGGTAAGGGAACTAGTTGTTGGTTGGTCGGTAGTTGCCTTGCTAGAGCAAGGACTGCGCCAGCCGTGCATTGGCCCGAAATCGGGTCTAAGTAGTTGATTGTGTTTCTCAGGTTGTCTTGGCGGTCTCAAATTTTTGAGGATCGCCGCACCTTGGGCCGCGCAAATCCGAGGGGAATTGCCGTATACCTCGCAGCCATGGCACGCATTGGGATGGCTTTTTCGTGTTTCTTTAAGCTGCTGTTCAGCGGCAAATTACCGGCCGGTGCCGCACAGTTTTTGCCGCAAGCGGTCAAAGCGTTGGATGCGCCAGCTACGGGCGTAGCCGCAAGTGTGCAGTCGCTCACTCAGAGCGAGCCGGCGCAAGCCGTGAAACGCGATGCGGTAGGGATCACCACGAGCGTAGCCGTTAGTGACAAAGCCGAAAAACCGAAAACCAATACCGTTGGCCATCAGCGTGATGGCGCACTAGCGATGTTAGCGCTGTTGCAACGCGAGGGTCGCTTGATCGATTTTTTGCGCGAACCCCTCGATAATTTCACCGACGCCGACATCGGTGCTGCGGCGCGCGATGTCCATCGTGGTTGCCGCAAGGTTCTCGATCAACATTTGACGATGGAAGCCGTGATGCCGGGGGCTGAAGAAGACCGGGTAACGGTACCCAAAGGTTTTGATCCGGCCGAAATTCGGT
>JAYWHS010000504.1:0-3670 GCA_043777635.1 Kofleriaceae bacterium
TAGATGCATATCGATCCTTACCAAGGCTAACGCGCAGATACCAAGCTCTATTCGCGTGCTATTCACTAAACCACCCTGCCCGATTGCACAGGCAACCACCCGGCTCGTCGGAGTGCCGATCGGCAGACATCCGCGCTAAACTCTCGCCATGGCAACCGATGCACAGCGCGCAGGACTCCGAGCTGAACGGGTTCGCGCTTCCAAGCAGTTTCATGACGGCCAATTCATGAACACCGCCGGTGTGGGCGCGCAACTGCAAGGCCCCAAGCTGTCGGTGATGGGAGAGTTCTTTTTTCATAAAGGCCAACGCGTGCCGACCAAGCCGTTGCCCATCACCCGGCCGCACGAACAATGGGCCCGCGCTGCTAACCGCACGCTACGCGCCACCTGGCTTGGTCACAGCACGGTGTTGCTTGAGCAAGATGGCAAACGCATTTTGACCGACCCAGTTTTTGGCCAGCGCGCTTCGCCGTTGTCGTTTGCTGGGCCCAAGCGTTTTCATCCGGTGCCAGCCACCCTCGCCGAGTTGCCTACGCTCGACGCAGTGGTGCTGTCGCATGATCATTTTGACCACCTGTGCAGCGAATCGATCGCAACCCTGGCGCGGATGAATGTGCCGATTGTAACGTCACTTGGCGTTGGCCACGATCTTGAAAAATTCGGATTCAACCCAGCGTTGATTCACGAACTCGATTGGCATCAAAGCGTCGAACTCGCCGGCATCAAATTCACCGCCACACCAGCGCAACACTTTTCCGGCCGCGGCCCACGCCGCAATCGCACGCTGTGGTCTTCGTGGGTGATTCAGACCGAGACGCGTAAAACCTTTTTCTCCGGCGACACCGGCTTGACCGACGAGTTTATTGCAATCGGCAAAACCTACGGTCCGTTTGATTTGGTCATGCTCGAAGTTGGCGCATTTCACCAAGCATGGGGCACCGTGCATCTTGGCCCTGCCAATGCGCTCAAAGCTTTTGACATGCTCGGCGGAGGTACCTTGTTGCCGGTGCACTGGGGCACGTTTAATCTTGGCCTGCACGACTGGCACGAACCGGCCGAAACCCTGCTTACTCTTGCGACGGCAAGTGGCCAACGCATCATCACGCCAAGCCTCGGTGCGGTGTTTGAGCCCGAGCTCATCGAAGCACCAACTCCGTGGTGGCGCGACGTGATGACGTTGCGTTGAGTATCGCTGCGCGCAACAAGCCACACATGTCGCGATGCTAGCGTGGGGTGCCTTCAACCAGATCTGATTGCCCCAAAGATTGCGCGTGTGTTCGATCCAGATCTCGGTCGGCCCCTCGGTGATTACAGGAAAGAGCGAGAACGCGAAAAACCCGCAGGCCAGCCGGTACGATCCAAGCTTTTCGCAGGCCAGGTCATGACGGAGTCGCAATGGACGCCTTACACACACCTTACGCTCGACGACTAGCCAGCGTTGCTGGTGTCGCTAGCATGATTCACATGAACCAACGTTTCATGCGGATCGCTGCGATCGTGAACTTCGCAGTTGTGAGCGGCGCCATGACCTTTTGGTACACCAGCTGCCGCACGTCGACAAATCAAGCGCTGCCAAACCCAGCACCGTCGAATGCGACGACGATTAAGCCGATGACGACAAGCGCAAACGCTGCACCGGTACTAAGGGTCATAGCGCCACAACTCACAACGTTCGATGCGATTGCAGCCTGCCTCGATCGCCATGGTGGCATCGTCGGTGGCGCGTGCGTGGCGCCAGCAACGGTCGCAGGTGTCGAGCTTGGAGCTCAACCCAACGATCAATACTTCGCCGCCTCAAAAGCCGCGCCAGCCATCAGCTGGTCGAGCGGCAAAGATGCTGTTAACGCCATCCAAGATCTTTGTGCTCGGCAACAAGGCGCGGCTCAAAAGGGCACCGACGTTGCGTGCGTGTTGCAATATCTGCAAGACCGGACAACGCCAGCGCCGACATCGGAGTCCGCAAAATGAATCCATGGATGTACGTCGGCGCAGCAGCGAGTTTGTTCGTCCTCGCGGCCATGTTTGTTCCGCTTGAACGCGCTTGGGCCGCTCGGCAACAACCGGTGTTGAGTCGCGAATTCGCGCTCGATGTAGTATTCTTCGTCGGTCAATACGTGTGGTGGAACGCGGTGAGCATAAGCGTGTTGATCTATCTGCATCGAAGTTGGCAACACCTGGCACCATTTGCCTGCAACACCTGGCCGACCTGGCTGCAACTTATCTTGGCCTTGGTACTTGGCGAGCTAGCAACCTATTGGCTGCATCGCGCGTTTCATCGTTTCGATGTGTTGTGGCGCATCCATGCGGTCCACCACTCATCGACGCACCTCGATTGGATCGCTGGCCACCGCGAGCATCCGCTCGACGGCATGTTGATTCAGCTCAGCATGAATCTGCCGGCAATCTTGTTGGGCTTTTCGTTCGCAGCGTTTGGCCCACTCATTTTATTTCGCGGCTTATGGGCCATCGTCGTGCATTCCAATACCTCGCTACCGTTGGGGCCGCTGCGGTGGATTTTGGGTGCACCACAATTGCATCGTTATCACCATGCTGCGGCACCGGCGCGCGTTGCCAATTTTGCAAACTTGTCACCCTGGATCGATGCACTATTCGGCACCCACCATGTCGCCAGCGACGAAACCTATGCAATTGGTCGACTCACGCAACCACGTATTCGCCGGCCGTGGTCAGCGTACGTGCGCCATCTGTTATTCCGGGTTGAGTAGCTGCTTCACGACGGCAGCGGGCAGTATTATAAACTCCTGCACCGCACCCACCAGCGTGTTAGCGTTAGCAATGTCGTCGCGCTTTTTCGCATACACTCTCGCTGCCATCGTTTTGGTAACCCCGGCCATCGCTACCGCCACCGAGCCACGGTGCGAATTTCCAACCTGTTTTCCGATGGGCGATGCTCAGCTGGTACGCGTCTTTGCAGCCGCCGGCATGCGACTCGAAGTAGTCACCGTCGGTGAGATTTCCAATGTGACGATGGTGTTGTATCGGATGGTCACACCCGATCAAAAAACTCCACGTTGGCGCGAAGGATATCTGGTGGCGAACAACGCCAAAACTGGCTTCGCGTTCCGCCCGCTGGTGCCGCGAAAAAGCCCTGATCCGAGTCTCGAAATCGTCGGTGACTTCGCCAAAGCTGGAACCGTCGTCGGCGGCGGCCTCGGTGTCGCGACCTCGACCACGCTCAAACTCGATGGCCGCGCCAGCAAAACCTTGCGCGGCGTTGCGGCAGTAAAAGCCTACCAACAACAATCAGCGATGGATCGCTTTGCGCAGAATGTGGACGAAGCGCAAACCTTATTGGACGCTGAACTGAGCAAACTACCTAAAGCCTGTGCCGCCAACATTACCGGACTTGTCGACGGCAGCACACTGTCACCAAATCAGATCACCCAGCTTGATGAATCCATCAGCTCCTCCGGGATGGAACATCGTTGCCTCGACAGTGTCGCAGCGATCGAAGCGCTGTGCCAACGCCAAGCCGAAGCGCCGGCTAAACTTGCAACCGCCGTCAAAACACTGCGTTGCACGTTCGTTCCTAGTGGCAACAGCTCTGCCTCCTTGGATCGCAAAACTCAGACTCTCAACGTCAAGGTGTCACTCACCCAAGCGCGTGATGGCCGATCGTCGTTCAACTGGCTGCGCTTCCTTGAAACCA
>JAYWHS010000505.1:0-13058 GCA_043777635.1 Kofleriaceae bacterium
TGGCGTGACGTAACCCGAGCATGATTGCGCAACAGCGCGCCTAGTGCCCCTGGTTCACGACAGGCCTGCTCAAATACCGTAGCCGCACTGATCGCCTCGGTGCGATTGCGAGTATCTGCTTGCAGCAGCATCACCACCGCGTTAACCAAATCTTCGAGGGGACGACGGCCAGGCCGAGCAATACATACATGCCACGCGCCAGTTTGTTTGAGCCCCGGGACCAGGCCAGCACGCACAAACGAAGACTTGCCAATGCCCGACGGACCGGCCAACACCAACAGTGGGTTGTCCACCAAGCGTGCGGTCGCTTCAGCCACTTCGCGGTCGCGACCAAAGAACAGTTGCGCATTGCGTTCTTGAAACGCGGCCATACCCAAAAATGGCGATTCGTCGTCGCTGCGATGGCTATCGCGACGCACAAAATGTAGTTGCTCCAACGCCGCCAGCAATTCACTGGTGTTATCGAAACGGCCCAGTTTGTCTTTGGCCAAACAGCGATCAACTATAGCAATCAGCGCCTCAGGTAACTGCGGCGCAACACTGGCAAGTGAAGGCAAGGGTGTGTCGAGCGTCGCCACCGACTCCATAATGGATTCCATGGAAACTTTACCCAAGGGATGCAACCCCGCGAGTGCCTCCCACAAAATAATACCGACAGCCCAAATATCAGTACGGTGATCGATCTCGCCCAGGCCCCACTGTTCAAACGACATGTACGGCAGCGTGCCGCTGACACCGGTGTCTTCAATGGTCAGCTTAAGGCCACGCGACAGTTCGCGATGAATCGCTGCCAACCGTTGATCTTGACCGGCGCCCTTCACGATCCGCGCGATACCAAAGTCGAGCACCTTGATCGTGCCATCGCGCGTCAGCAAAATGTTGGCCGGTTTAAGATCGCAATGGACGAGGCCGAGGCTATGCGCGCGCACCAGCGCCCGGGTCACCGCGGTCATAATCTCGACGACGCGCGGCATCGCCGGCCGTTCCTTGGTAAGCAGCTCTTCGAGGGTTACGCCTTCCAAATATTCAAGCGCCATGTACGGCGCACCTTGCCATTCGTCGACCTGATAAATGACAACGATATTTTCGTGCGAACAACTTGCCGTGGCCCGTGCCTCAACGATGAATCGCTGCGCTAGGTCACCGCCCGTGACACCTAGAAACTTTAGTGCCACCAGCCGCGCTAACTTGTTGTCACGGGCTAACAACACCGTGCCCATGCCGCCTCGGCCGATCTCACGAATCACTTCAAATTGATGCACCATGGTGCCGGGCGCTAGTTGCAAGTCGACCCGACCAGGACCGGTTGCCGGGCCACCTGACCGAGGCCCGACCGACGCTGGCGGCACCGTTACTTGGGTGCCGACCGAGGTGGTCAACGGAACGTGCGGAGAGGACGAAGCAGCCGTGGCCCGATTCGGCATCGGCGACACCAACGTTGGATCTGTCGTCATCTCGGTGTGGCCGTGGTCTACCGCCGCCATTGTTTGTGACGTTGGTGCCGGCTCGGCTGCACCTGCGCTACTGTCGCGTCGACTCGCCATGAAAATAGCCTAACGTACTTTTGTTGGACGGGTGCCCCAATACCAGGAAAATCCGGGTGATAGCCCCAGCTAGGCCAGCCTCCGCCAGTGATTCCGATGACGTTGGTGCTTGTGACCATGCGACGCCGGTGTGAGGATGCGCGGATATGGGCACCCCCGGCGAAAACGACGGCGAAAACAATAGCGAACCAGCCAGCGAACTACCTGGCGAAGACGCAACGCCCGACAGCCGGCGGCAAATTATCAAGCGAGCACAGCGCCATGCCGGTGATCGATCGGCCAAAGTTGCACGCCTGCTGATGTCAATCCACGCGTCCACCCTGCCGAAGCTTGAGATGGGTGAAGACCTCGACGAAGTCGTGACCCGGGCCCGCGCCACCAAATCGCTGATTGCACGGCGTCGCGAAGAACGTTGTGTGGCCAGCGCGTTACGCCGCATCGATCTACCAGCACTTGAAGAACGCATAAAAAATGTGCAAACCAATGGCGTAGCCGATTTGCGCCTGTTTCAACTTGCCGAGTCCTGGCGTGAAAGATTGATCGCGGAAGGCCCCAGCGCGCTCGAAACGTTTCGGCAGGACTATCCAAGCGCGGTGAACGTAGCGCTCGAACCATTTATCGTCGGCGCTGTACGCGAACGCACGTTTGGTAAACCGCTCGGTGGGGCCCGCGCCCTGTTCCGTCAAGTCATCGCAGTTATGAAGCCACCGAGCAATCGCGAGGACTAAGTTAGTAGCTGCTCGAAACCCAGCGCCGCAACAACTGCGCTTCGCTGGTTACCACCGACGCTGGTTGGTATTGCCGAATGGCAGCGAAGGTTTCGACCGTAGCGTCGAACATGAATAACGATAATTCTGCATTGAGGCTTAGCACCGCTTCATGCTGGGCGTCGGTAATCCAGTGCGCGTGGAACTCCACAACATCGATCGGCAACCCGTTGTAGTCACCCAACGGCCGAGTTTCCGCATCAAGCGGTGCAGGGATACCTTGTAACCCCTCCAACCGAAAATCAACCGGCGTAGCCACTGGTTTACCGTCGAGCACTGCCCGCAACAGCTCTGGCGCAAACGCCGAGAACGTAATGCGAATGTTGCGATTGTTGGCAACCGCGGCATCCGCGATGATCTTGTAAATGTCCCACGCACACGCTGCATGCGCGGCCCGTTGCGCTGGGGTATGACGCTTGATCGGCGGTGCGCTCACGGCACTTTTGAGTTCCAGTAAAACTTCAAATGGAATGTCGTCGCGCCATGCAATCGGCCCGGGCGTCGCAAAATACATTGCGAGCTCGGTGGCCGGCGCGGTTGCCGGCACAATGTCGACAACAGTTTCGAGATCGTGGGCAAAAATGCATTGCTCGTCGGAGCCACGCCAAAAAGAATCCATTTCAATGCCGTCCAAAATCGGCCGACCTTGGTAGCGCAAGGCCAGTGACTCACGCAGCGCTGGCAGGGTGTCATCCTCGGCGACATCGGTAGGCTCCGCACAGTTGGCATTGTGACAAATCACCAGTGGCTCACGGCGATCACAAGCTGCGATGGCCAACGTCATCAGGGCAACCACGGCAGCGCTGAGGTTACTCGCCACGATCGTACTCCACCGTGACAAACATGCCGAAGTTGAGTAAATCGATAAAGTCACGGCCGGTTCCAAACGAGATGGTTTTCGACGGTAACCCAGCACCGTGGCGGACAATGACCGTGGCTAATTCAAACGACCACCGCGTCCGGAAACAACCAATACGTGGCAGCGGCGCACCAACTCCAACCAGGAATTTCTGTTGAAACTGATTGCCATCACCGACCCCAATAATGCTGGTCCGCCAACCGACCAGCAGACTGTAACGGGTCGGCCAAATATGCGCCAAGGCATCAATATCGTGCTGACCGTCGGTCCAAAACATCGGGTCAAGGGTGAGCGAAGCGTCTACCTTGTCAGCAATTTGGTAGCCGCCGGTCAACCGAATCGGATGCGCACCGCTGTCAGCGCGCAAGTTAAGACCGCCGTGTAACGAATCTGCCGTCGCTGCGCGAGGCATTGCCAATGCGCCTAGCGCCATCGTCAAGGCTACCGCTGGCGTCGTCCAATTTCGCCGATTCAAAGTATTCGACCCACGCTGCAAGCTTACATACATGCCGCCATTGAAGCCTTAAGCCGTGCGGCGGCGCAAGCATTGTGCCGGGGATTCCGGTGCCTTGGGGTGCGTCGCCAAACTGCGGAATTCTCGGGCCGATGAACCTGGTGCCGAAACCTACGCAAGCAACAATGATAGGCTTCCGTGATGCTCGAACATTCTCGCTGGCAAAGCGCTACCGCGATCCGTCGGTTGCGGCGCTTTACGGCACTGGCGTTGACCCTCGTGGCAAGCATTACGGCCACCGGAGCGATGACGCTGGCCAACGCCCAGCCCGGCTTACCGCCGCAACCAATCCCTCCGACCGCCCCACCCGACGCCAACCCAGCACAAAATACTTTGCCGCCCGCAGACACAACGCCACCGCTCGAAGGTCCCGATGCATCGGCAGACGTTGGTTCGATCGCGCCACCTTCCAGTGTGCCGACTTCCATTGTGCCGGCCACAGCCGACTCGCAAAACGCGCAACTGCTCCGCCTGGCCGAACGCCAATTGAACCCGGCGACGCTTGGCTTGGTCAGCGCCGCGTTGGCATTGCGTCAGCTCAACGACCCGAATTATCGACGGAAGATCGGCGCAGATCTGGTTTCGAGTGAAATGAACTACATGGCCAGCATGCTCAACATGGGGGCGTTGTACCGCGGCTCGATCGTGCGCGCCAACCTCGCCGCCTCGACGATGGTCAACAAAGCTGGCGCACTCGCAGCAAATTTCGATGCCGACATTTCGTGGGAGTTGCCGATTTGTCGAGTCCTTGGCGCACGCTCCAACATTGGCTTCGACCGCTTCGCCGATACCAACAATCTTCGCGGCTATGTCGAAGGCACGGCGTGTTTACCGGCTGCGTTGATCACGATGGAGTTTCGTGTCGGCTATCGGTTTGGCGTACGACCCGCAGTGATCGATCAAGCCCTGCAAGCACCGAAAGAATTTGCGGGTCTTGATATTGGGTTTGATGCCCGCGCGTATCGCATGCTGCGCGCAGACTGGGATCTCGATTTTTGGACCATGAGTCTAGGCACAGCCTTCAATGACTACGAAGACCCAAATCAAACCGACTCTGCTTCATTGCAATTCACTGCGGCACCTATTTCATTGCATCGTTACGGTCGCGGCTTCGGCGGCGGCACCCAAACCCAAGAGTTTTTGCGTACTACCGTCCACGCGCTTACCAACACCAATCGAAGTTCGGTCGTTGTAGCCTACGAAGGCTATCGCATCGAAGGCCTACGGATCGGCAACAAGGTTGGTCTTTCCTTTGCGCTCGGCGCAGCCCGCGCGCTGGTGGGCGACAAGATCATGAATAATGAACTCGTCACCCCTGGCGGTTTTGTCGGTGTCGCCGTCGGTGATCTCAGTGCGTATACCGAAACCCGGATCAGTTCATTTGCGCAAGCTAGCGATCGCGACATCGCCCTGAGCGAATACCGTGCGACCCAGCGCTTCGTTAAACAAACCGAAAAAATCTACCTTGATGCCCAAGCGTACGTCGGCAACTCACGCCTAGTGTTTATCGATTCAATCAGCAACCGGCATTGGGTTGGCGGTGCCACCGTCGACGCCATGGTGCCACTCTGGAAAAACATCAATCTTTATGTGCGCGGTGAAGCTGCCCGCATCCTAGTGCCCGACGCTGGCAACGCGGTTTCGGTCTTCGCCACCAACGCCTTGGTCGGCTTCACCTACAGCCGGCAACACGACTTCGTCAATCACCGTCGCCCAATCACCGATCCAAGCTGGAGTGGCGCTGTGCCGGTGCCGACCCAGCCGTTACGGTAGCCAACGTAAATTCTGCATTGCCTGCGCAACCAAATCAGCGCTCCCTACTTGAGCGCGCCGCTAGCTTCCAAATCGTACATAGAATTGCCCGACGAAATGAGCGAGTTGTAACCACGCGTTGCTTCTTGCAGCTCACTTTCGAGCAGCCGTATCAAACCTTCTTTGGTGTTTTTACCGTCGCCGCCTTCAAGATCTGCTGCCGCACGTTTAGCCTTGGTGGCCGTCGCAAAAAACTCCTCGATGCCACGTTGATAGCTTTCATACACGGATTTCACGTTGCCTAGCCCTGCGCCATTCGTAGTTACAAACGTGACCACGCCATCTTTGACAGGCGCAAATTCAGCAAGCGCGGCTTCGAGATCTTTTACGTAGGTTGGGCTGAGATCTTTTTGCACAACGGCCAGGAGTTTTTTGGCGCGCATGTTGCCAAACCTGAACCAGTAGCGCGCACTGCTTGGGCCAAACTTTTTAAGTTCAGATTCAGCCTGGGCATCTTCGATCGCAGAAAGTTCGTTCGACAACGCATCGAGTGCGGTTCTGAATTCCTTGGTCTCGGCCAGCATTTGCGTGTGTAGCGTTTTGCCTTTGGCAAACTTGTCATCTTTCCAGTTTTCGGCATCGTAATATTTTTGAGCAGCTTCAAACGTTACCTTGGCCTTCTTAATCCCGACAATGGCGGCATCGGCCAACGGACCTAGCTTCGCCAAGCTTGCAGGCGCAGCTTTTTTGGCGTCAGCGAATGACTTGGTCGCAGCGTCGATCTTGCCGCTAGCAAGGGTATGACGAGGGAACAGCTTATGGTTCTTGGTTTCGTCCGGCCCTTCTTCTGGAATCTTGTCAAAATACTCTTTGACCATTTCTTGCGGCTGCGCGATCAGCTCATTAAATCCTTGGGCATATAGCCCCATAGCTTGCTGCGCAGTTTCACCGGTTGCGCTTTGATCTTTTTTACAGGCGGCCATCGGCACGGCTTACGCGGCCACAGCTGCAACAAATAACGCGGCGACAATACGGTTGAATATCTTGGTCATGCTGGCGTGCAGCGTAGCCGACTTGTGGCTTGCTAACTTAGCGACGCTGCGCAACGTTTTGCAACGCTGCCGCAGCCGCTACTGAACCTAATCCAAACACCGGATACCGACGATACGACGGCTCGGCACAAGCGGCTGCATTCGCGAACAAAAAATCTAATACTGAAGTTTGATCAGCTACCAGTTCAGGATTTGCGACCTTCCATTGTACGAATTTTTCTTGTAGGCCTGGTTCGGTGCGCAACAACTCAACAGCCAAGTCTTCGAACACGTACGCGGAGTAGTGCTCTTTGCGTTCGAGCACACTGTCGAAAAAGCCCCAGCGAAAAAAGCTGTCATCGCCGAGCGGCTCTAACGTTTCGACGATGTAGCGAGCATTGGCCTGATTCAACTCCACCACGTAGTCACCGGTTCGTGCCAGCACTGTTTCCGTTGTTGTCGTAACGGAAACTTGGTCGTGAAACAAATGCCCTTCATAAGCGGTAGGTCGAGTGCTCACGGCACCGAACCGATAACACTGCACCTCGAACTGTTGATCCTGGGCGAGCCGGTGCAACGTGACGTTGTTCCAGCCCAAACGAGTTATCACCTCGCACCACGCTTGGCCAATCAAGTAAGCCTGCGGCGGCGCGACCATCTCGGCTTCGTTGAAGCGGTTGTAGTACAACACATCTTTTTCCCACGGTTGGCTACGGTCGTAGCCCAAGCGTTGATAGCTGCCCAAGGCACTTGGTGAGTACACCGCAGTGTAGCCTTTGAATCGAAACTTCGACGGCCGCGCTTTGTCCATGGTCCACGTCACCGGCCAGGTTTGGCGTTTCGCGGCAGCGTGCTTGGCTTTGGTGCGCAATCCTACAATCACAGCGGCGTTGGCGACCGTGTAGGCCAACACGGTTTCAAGCAATGCGCGAGTCGCGGCGTAGCGGTCGGCAAACGGCTTGAGCATATGGGTTTCCGGCATCATGCCGATGGTGTGGTGTAGCGCGGCATAACCGGTAGAATATCGCCCACCATCAAGGAACTCCAAGATGCCGTCGTCGGGAATGTCACCAACTAGATCAACATACGGGCATGTCGGCCAGCCTAGCGTCGCCATCGTTTGGTAGATCGCCGGCTGCATCTGCGTGCGCCAGAATTCTCCCAACGCACCGCCTAATTTGTCAGATTGGGTTGCGATCAGCGTCATGGTGTAGCTGTAGTCCGCACCATTCGAAGTGTGAGTATCGACCATGACGGCAGGGTCCCAGGCACTAAAAAACTGATTGAACGCTTGCGCCGCCAATGAGTCGCACTTCACAAAATCGCGATTGAGATCAAGATTGCGATCATTGCCGCGAAAACCAAACTGCTCCGGACCGACTTGATTAACCCGCGACGTATTTTGTCGGTGATTGCTGCCATCGACATTATAGATAGGAATAAACACAAACACCGTCGAGCCCAGTGCTGCGAGCCGAGCTGGATCAATACAAAAATCACGCACCAACGCCATGCAGACATCAATGCCTTCAGGTTCACCAGGGTGAATCCCGTTGTTATTGAAGAACACCGGGCGCTGCGCCTCGCGTAGCACCGCGCGGTCAAACACTCCATCCGCCGTCACCACCCCAGCGTGCAGCGGCCACCCACCGTCGGAGACACCGATCTGCGTGAACTGCAGGACTCCGGGAAATGCGGTTGCGAGCGTTTGATAAAACGCCACACAAGCTGCCCACGTCGTAGTTTGGTTTTGATTGCCTTGTTCATAAGGCGTGGCGTACTGCGTAGTGGATGCGACGTTCATTTGTGCGACACAGTATGCCAGACCCACCACACCGTCAAAGGCCGCCAACGTTGGCACACCAGTTACGCAGCGATGCACTTGAAAACAGCCAATGTATTATCACCGTGCCACGGCTGATTGAGCCCGACCAGCTGGGTGCAATCGCCAAGGCCTGGCGTAGTTTTGTCTGCTACGGCACGCGTATGCAGCGACCAAATTAACGGACATTTCACGCCGACAACTGACTAGCCCGGTCGCCAGGGGTGACTTGGCCGTAGCCGAGGACTAGCTAAGTATCTGTTTTTGCTAAGCTCCGGCCGGCACGTCAATTGCCTTAGTGTCTCAGCATGTCGAAGCTAGTTATCGTCGCTGTCTCCAGTGCCTTTGCATTGTTTGCCTGCGCTGACCAAAACCCGTCAACCAGCGGCCAAATCACTTCGTGTAGCCAGGCCTTTGCGGCACTGGCAAACTGTGATGGCCCAGGCCAAGACGCGCCAGAGTGCCAAGACGATAGCCCGGCCGCAACGTTTGCCATCGACAACTGCGACAACGCCGGCAAAGCCGACTACTTCGGCAACCGAGTGTGGGGCGAATCATGTTCGTTCAACTGGCAATGCCAAGCCAGCACCAAACACAGCTGCAACCACGGCACTTGTTATTTGCGCGCCGAAGTTGGCCAAGCCTGCGATCGCAACGATGCCCGTGATTGTGAAGCTGGCTTGCAATGCGCTGACAACTTGGCAGTGCCAACTAACAAAGATGGCTTATGCCAAACCACCCGCACGCCGGTCCGCCCAGCGCTCTATGCCGAAACCAAACGCAGCAATGAAGCTGACGAATTTCAAGATCAAACCGCGGACATCATGGGCATCCAAATGCGCACTGCGGTCAAGCGCCTCAACGGTGATGACCAAATTCGCCGGACGTTCCATGCCAAAAAGCACATCTGCGCAGCCGCAACGTTTGAAACCTTCAGTGCACCGCGCGACCTTGCCGTTGGACCGGTTTTCGGACAAGCACAACAGTTTGCAGCCTACGTGCGTATGTCGAACGGCACGTTGACCATGACGCCTGATGCAACCACCGGGGTGTAAGGCTTGGCGATCAAGCTGGTCGGCGTCCCGGGCAGCAAGATCCTTGACGGTCAACGCGACGCCGTGACCCAAGACTTTTTGCTCATCAACGTAGCAGCCAACGTGGTTGCGAGCGCCAACGAATTTCTTGAACTTACCAAGGCCCAAGAGCGCGGCACCGTCGCTGTTGCGCACTATTTACTGACCCATCCACGCACCGCACTACGCGTTGCCAAGGTTGCTACCAATAGTGTCGCGAGCCCACGCACCACCAGCTTTTGGTCGGCCAACGCCAATCGCCATGGCAGCATCGCGGTGAAATATTCGGCACAGCCTTGTGCCGCTACGCCGGCGGCAGCCACCGGCACCGGCCCTGACTTTATGCGCGCAGACATCAAAGCCCAGTTGCAACGCGGCGAGATCTGTTTTGACTTCTATGCGCAACGCCAAACCGATTCCGTCAAGATGTCGATCGAAGACGCAACGGTTGTATGGAACGAAGCGGCATCGGTACCGGTGCGGATCGCGCGCGTCATTGTGCCACGCACCACCCTCGACACTGCGGCTGCTAACACCATGGAAAAAACCTGCAACGAACTGTCGTTTAATCCATGGAACAGCGCGCCTGAGCATCAACCACTTGGCAACATGAATCGTTCTCGTAAATTTGCCTATGAGGCATCGAAGCAAATGCGCCGAGCCGCCGCGGAGCCAACCAGCGTAGTTACGGCACGTTAATCCGACGCTGCGCTGCCCCACTAGCGTTGGCAAACTGCGCACACTTGTGGGCACCTACAGATGTAAGATGCGGTCAGCTTGCAAGTTGTTGACCGTGCTTCGCAATCAGCGTCATGTGCGGCATGAAATTTCTCCAACGGTTTCACCGGGTGAATACGCTGTTGCTCCCTGTCCTGCTCGTGGCCACCAGCGCCTGTGGTGGTCCTGCTAGCAATGCCGACAGCGACGCCACTACGAATGGCGGTCGCGATGCAACGAGCACCACCGATGGCGGCAACCGCGACGCGCCAACCGGCGACGCAGCGACGCCCAATGGTTTGATCGTTAAACACAATAACACCGGCATTCAAGGGCTCATCCTCGGTGGTATCAACCTGATCAGCGGCACCGGTGCCTACTACGTGATCGGTTCGTGCTCAGGCACTGATGACCCAAGCCAAAGCGTAGTGTCGATCGGCAGCAACGGCACAACCCTGTTTGCACCTGGGCAATGTCCTGGCGCGCCGTTCACCTTGACCACTACGGTCACCGGTCCCATGACTGCGCATGTCAGCATCACCATAGGGCCGCTGCCGGTGGCGTATCGCTCGCTTAGCGTGCCGCTTGATCCACGCAAGAGTTTTTTCACCGAGCTACGAACCTCCGCCACTGGCTACGAAGTTGGCTGCGGACTATCTTGGCAAGGCCGCGCCGGTGGTGGCTCGGCGTTTTCGGCGGTGCCGACGCCGTGCAATATTCCTGTTGCCGGCCCGGTCGGTGCTGCGCGATTTGTGCCAGTGCCAACCTGGGGCGAAATCAGCGGGCCATTCGGCAGCATTCGCCGGACCATGGTCTCGGGCGACGGTCGCGAACTGTTTTTTTACAATCATCCCAACACCAACAATATCGAAATTTCATTTAGCAACGACATCTCGTTTCAACTCGATGCCGGCACCGTCGTGCATCTCGAAGAAGATTTGTTAGTGACGCCGCCCGCCGGTGGCTACCTGACCCGTGCCCAAGTGTTGTTGCCACTGGTGTACCGCGCCATGCTCAACCGTGAACCGGATGCGTCCGGGATTGCCAGCAATGGACCGCGCATCGATGCTCAAGGCGCAGTCGGCATGCAAGGAGTAGCAACCGGCATCGCCAGCAGCCAAGAATTTATCGCACTGCGTGGCAGCCTTTCGAGCGCGCAACTGGTCGACCAGTTTTATCGGGGCATTCTTGGCCGCGCCGCCGACCCAGCCGGCCTCACATCGTTTACCCCGCTGATCGATATGGGCAAATATACCGACGTCATTGGCCTCCTGATTCAATCCGGTGAATTTCGCACCACCTTTCCGCTCGCGTTTGCGCCGTAGGCAAAATACCCCTACAAAAAACTACCCCAGCGGTGCGGACTACGTACGATACCCACATGTGTCGTTTGTTCGGGTTCCGCAGTGTGATTCCATCGCAGATGCACCGCTCGCTAATCGCTGCCGACAACGCGTTGGCGCGGCAAAGTGATCGCCATCCCGATGGCTGGGGTGTTGCGTATTACGTTGATGGCGCACCGCATGTAACCAAAAGTCCCGCGCATGCGCTCAACGACGCGCTGTTTCACCGCGTGAGTGGCGTGGTGTCGAGTCAAACCGTGTTGGCGCATGTCCGTAAAGCGACCCAAGGCGCGCTCACCGTCTTGAACTGTCATCCGTTTCAGCATGGCCGTTGGGTGTTTGCGCATAACGGCGATATCCCGGATTTCGCCGAACAGCATCGCGAACTATTGTTGCAACATATCGAACCATCCTTGCGACGTTATGTCTTGGGCGACACTGACAGTGAAGTCCTGTTTTTCTTGTTGTTGTCACATCTCCGCGCGACTGGGCCACTGGCTAATCCGCGCAGCGTTGCCGAGGTGATGCACGCGGTTGCAGCGACGGTGCAGCAAGTGAATACGCTCATTGCGCAACCCGCCACCAAGGTAAATTTGCTGACCTTCATCGTTACTGATGGCACCACCCTAGTGGCGCATCAAGGCGGCAAAGAGTTGTATTACTCGACGTACAAACGTCGCTGCGGCGATCGCGCGACCTGTTCGTTCCTAGCGCCAAGCTGTGAAAATGCGGTTGCACCGGGTAGTGCGATCAATCACTTGGTGATATCGAGTGAAATTCTGCACGGCGAAAATCAGTGGACCGCGCTGCACCACGGCGAGCTGGTCGGCGTTGATGTAACGATGAAGTTGACGGTAGTCGCCCGGGCATAACATCGCGCATGGCAAGGTTCGCCGTGCCTTGCCCAGGCTAACCGGCCCTCCACTTTTTTCGATATTTTGTTTTTTACTGCATCCAATTGCATGGATGTAGCGAAGAGGTTGACGAACTCGTTGAATTTTGTCGCACACGCGCGACGACCAATGGAACACCGTGTCCATTGGCAACTTACCCAATGTAGGAGTCTTATAATGTCGACCCAACTTAAATTATCCTGTGCGATTCTCGCAACCTTGCTGGCCGCTTGTGGCGACGGCGACAAAGCTGCAACACCGGATGCACCGGTCACGCCAGATGCGCCCGCCCTTAAATCAATCGTCGGCGTAGCCGCTGAGGTGCCAACACTTTCGACGCTGGTTGCCGCCGTGCAGTTTGCAAGCGACAACAATGACTTGGTCACGCTGCTTAGCAACCCTGGCACGCTCACGGTATTTGCGCCAAGCAACGCAGCCTTCGATGCGCTTGCAGTGGAACTCACCGGCACAGCGACGGCCAAAGGTCCCGATTTACTCACCGCAGCCAACAAGCCGTTGCTGCGTACGGTGCTGCAGTATCACGTACTGACCACAACGGTGAAAGCCGCGGGCATTCCGTTTGGTAAAGCAATTACCTCGGCCGAAGGCAGCATTTTTAAAATTGATATGGGCACCCCGCCAAAAATTACTGACGGGCGCAATCGCCTAGCAAACATCACCTCCACCGATGTGGCCGCAAGCAACGGTGTGGTGCATCTAATCGACAAGGTGATTCTACCTGC
>JAYWHS010000506.1:0-13034 GCA_043777635.1 Kofleriaceae bacterium
GATGCAAATAGTCGCCGTAGCTCATGGCCTGACTAAAATCGAGCAGGGCTTTTTCTTCGGCAACGATATTTTCAGAAGTTTTCATGCACCGGTCCTCGCCGCATGCATCTTGCCAGGTTCTGTCGGTTTATTTTAGCGTAACGCGCTGCGAATGTTGGTTGCGACGCAATGCGGCAACAACGTAAACGCCTTTTGAACGCCTTCACCCGCGAATCAGTTAACGCCGCGACTGACAACAACCGCATCGGGCGAAATTCCTAAGGAACGTACGGCCGCATCCCAGATGCGATTCGCAGGCGTTGCAAAAACGATTTCAGGAGTTACCGCCGCATGCAGCCATGCGCCTTCGGCCATCTCCTCTGCCAGTTGGCCGGGGCCCCAGCCGGCGTAGCCCAGCAACAACCGAAACCAGCGCGGCGGTGCGCCAGCGATGGTGCGCAACCGATCTGGCGAGTTAGTTAGTGAAATGCCTGGGGACACTTCGATGGTATTGCTCCCGCGTTGCGGGCGAGGCTCAAGCTCAACCATCGGTTGATGCAATACCCAGCCAGTATTGGGCCGCACCGGACCACCAGCAAATACCAACTCAGTTGGCGAACCACGCCATGGCATTTGCAAGTGTTCCAACAGCTCAACCGCAGTTACTTCACTAGGCTGATTGATGATCAGTCCCATTGATCCTTCATCGTTGTGTTCGACCATCAACACCACGGCGCGACTGAAGTGCGGGTCCTGCAATTGCGGCATTGCGAGCAACAAGCCAGGCGCTAAGTCGGTATCGAACATTAGTTGCCTACAGAAACCGGTGCGCCCGCATCCGGGGCTGGGGTTCCAGCGCTGGTATCAGGCGCGACCGCTGCCGCTGCAACACCGTCTTGTTGCGCTGCACCGTTCGCAGGTTTGTCATCGAGGCCGAGCTTTTTTGCAACTTTACGAAAAATCGCAGCGCCCATGGCCATCGCGAAACCAGTGGTCACCGCACGCGCGAAGAACTTCATGGTCTAACGGTAGCATTCTTACGCCCGCTAGCGCAGCGGATTTCTATGGCTGCGTGCGATCTTCGATCGCCACAAACTGACGGTGGTATAGGTCGGTCCACAGCGCCGCCGCTGCCCGGCGCAACTCTGCGGGCGCAACAGCAGACACCGCCAGGGCCACTTGACTTAGCCGTTGCCGGTCAATTTGGCCGTCGTGAATGGCTGGACCAGGTGAGGCCAGATGCATTTGTGCCGCCAGACCTTCGATGATGATGACGGCCACATACGACTCAGCTCGGCCCCAATTTACCTCCGAAAACGCATGCCGAGCCAAACTCCAAAATGCCAGCGCAGGGGTTACCGGATCGTTGGCGATCTGACTCACGTAGGCCGATAACTCAGCGTTGATGCTGGTGCCGTGAGAATTCTCACGATCGCCAATTTCTTCGGGGCCGACGTTGAGTTCTACTACCTTTGGATACGGCAAGCCTTGAGAGCCATCAACTCCATGCTGGGCTTCGTGACGCCGCACCGTCGCAACCAACACGAGCTGCAACTTTTGCGCAACAGCGGGCGCATCGAGGTGCTCAAGCTCGGATTCAATTTCGGTAAGTCGATCACCTTGGCTACGCGAAATACTGCCATCGAGCGAGTCGAGATAGCCTTCGCCAATGAAAATCTCATTGGGGAAATTCATCGCAATGCCGCGTGGCCGCAGAGTTTCAGCGACCGTTTCAAGAATATTGCGACGTTCGACGATCAGGCGTGCCACGGCTTGGGCCGCTGCACGCGAAGTGCCGAGTGCCGTGAGTATTTCGTTACGCACCGCAGTGCCAGCCAACCCACGCAGGTGACCATCGCCATCCACGGCAGCTTGCCAATCAGCGTCGCCAATGTCGTACCCTGCGTCAGCAACCAAGGTGGGCAACAATTGCGTGACCACATGCTCGTCGATTTGGTCAAGCAACACCATCGGATCACCTAACGTCGCCGACTCCATCCCTAGCAATGCGCGTTGCAGATTCAATGTATCGATGCGGCGCAACGAAAGCACACGCCGACCGTGGCCGCCAATATTGACAAAGGCGACCAGTTCAACGCGATACGCATAAAGCACTGCATGTGTAACCGCACCGCTGCCAAAGCCGTCGCCTTCCACGTAGTACCCTAGGCCCTGGGCTGCGAATTGATCGGAAAGTCCACGGGCCTGAGCGATGACATCGTCGACGATCTCACGGGTCCGTGCCCGATTTGGATTTTTCTCAGCGGCCCAGGCGTCGAGTGAATCGAGCATCGCAAGCCACGATGCATGTAACGCTCCGCCACGGCTAACGAACCAAGGTTCGGTGCGCAACTGTGCCGCCAACGCAGCCCGCGCCGCATCGTCAGCGACCTCGGTGCCACCACGCGCACGGGCGTTGGCGATTCGATCGGTTGCAATTACCAATGTTGGCAAGCGCTCACGCAACACCGCAGCCAACGTCGCGTCAACCAATGGCACGCCTCCGCTTATAAAAGCTCCAGCCACCGGTGTGCTCATCGCTGGCATCGTGTGCGTTCGCAAACGTTTGTTCTGCGACCCCGGCTGGCGGGCAATGCTCCACACCGCAAGCGTCGCGATGACCATCGCCGCTAGCCCTGCCAAAATTGTGAACCATGGCGTGCGACGCGGCGGCACCAGGCGCGACAATGCCGCGTAGGCCTGCGCAACTGCATCGCGATCGAAGGCGCCGGGGACTGCGCCGCCGGCAAGGTGCAAGCTCGCTACCTTCATACAGTGACAAACCGCCTCAGGCTGGCCCGAGGCCGCCCAGGTCGCATCAGGTTGGCCAGCCGCCGTTGCGGCATCGACCGCAGCTACGGTGGCATCGATCATCAACCGATCAAATCGCCGACGCAAAAACGGTCGCAGCACCGGATCGGCATGTGCAACATGGGCTCGCGCCACGTCTTCGTCACTAGCCTCGATACCGGCTTGCAACGCTTGGCGCAATGACACTCGCAACATCGTAAGGATGACACACTGCCAAGCCTACGATTGCAAGCGAATCGAGCCGCGCCTACGTGCCGGTAAATTCTGGGGCATGGCCAGTGCCGTACGCAGCGATGCCAATTTTTGCGTCGTTGGCGGTGAACAAGCGCTGTTGCAGTTCGCGTTCCAGTGCTAACCCGGCTTCAAGTGGCAAATCGCTGCCGGTCGCTACCGCACGCTTGATAAGTCCGACGGCACCGGCGGCTTTGTGAGGTGGACAGTATTGCTTGGCAAAGGCGATCGCAGCATCCGTAAACTGTTCGGCTGGCAAAATTTTGTGGACCAGCCCAAGCGCCACGGCTTGCTCGGCTTCAAAACGATCACCATCGACCATCATTTGCATGGCTTTGCTGCGGCCAACGATGCGCGACAACCGCTGGGTACCGCCAGTGCCAGGCAACACGCCCAACGCAACTTCCGGCAGCCCAAATTTGGCTTTGCCCTGCTTGGCGATACGCAAATCACACGCCATGGCCACTTCGAGTCCGCCGCCCACACAATGGCCGTTGACTGCGGCGATCACCAGCTTGGCAGTATTTTCAAGGCGCAGCAGCGTTTCGTTGGCATGCAAGCAAAAGTAGTATTTGAACTCCGCAGTTACTGCGCTGAGCATTGCGATATCAGCACCCGCGCAGAAAAACTTTTCACCTGCGCCCGTGAGCAACAATACGTGCACGGTTTCGTCCATGCGCGCATTCAAAATTGCATCGTCGAGTTGCCGAAACATCGCGTACGAATACGCATTGGCCGGCGGGTTACATAACTCGATGATGGCAACGCCACCGTCGACGCGATAGTTCACCAGAGTAGAAGCTGACATGGCGCGCTTGTACTACGGTGCCGCGCCGTCGCGCTAATCCAAAAACCGCGAAAAAATTACCCGCAGGCTACGGACAAGCGGTGGCGTTGGCAACGCACTGATCACCGCAGGCCCGCGTACCGGTTGGGCAGCAATAACCGTTGGAACAAGCACTTCCGCTGCCGCAAGTGGTACCGCAAGCACCACAATTGGTTGCGCTGGTCGCCAAATTGATACAACTACCGCCACATTCAACTTGGCCGGCTGGGCACGCCAACGCACAACAGCGAAACCCAAGGTTATCGAAGGTGTAATTTGTCGACACCACACTTAGGTCAAAGTCGCAGGTCATGCCGTCTTGATGATTGTCAAACGAGCCGCCGCGCAGCGTGTACACGGTTTGGCCACCGACGACGCGTGGATCGTTAACCCATTCTTTGAGGTTGCCCGACATATCCAACGCCAGGTCCTGCGAAACACAAGCGGCCAGACTTCCCGTCGAGACTGCGAAGTCTTCATTGACGCCGCCAGCGATCGGATCGTAGTCGCTGCCGTTGCAGGTATTGCCGCTAAAGGCATTGCCATATGGGTACGACCGATTGGCTGACCCTTCACAGAAGCGGCCCCATTCATCCGAGGTCACTTGGCCTGCACCGTTACGCGTCACACCGCACAACCGCATCCCGGCTGCACTGCAAGCCGCTTGGACTTCAGCGAGGTTGCCACTCGCCCAAGGCAGTTTACTGGCGGTTGAACAAGCGCGGGTTTTCACAAAGCCGGCCGAGTTGGTGAGTGCATCAGGGCGCGACGCTTCATATTTGTACATCACCACACTGCTGCCATTGATCGTGAGTGGCCCAACTACAGCGTCGCGCACGCCATTAAACCCGTTGGCATCGTACGGTTCGTCGAGGTGACCATCGCAGTCGTTGTCGCGATTATCACAGGTTTCTGCTGCAGGCGCGGCGCCCGCAATCGTGACGTTACACGCTAAGCCAGAACCCATCGCATTACAAACCAACGCGCCGGTGCCACGACAAACGCCGAGTTTACGCCCGGTGCCAAACGTGCCGTCTTCGGCGCACGCGGTACCTTTGAGTGGATACACTTCGTCGCGGCCGCCGTCGCAATCGTTATCTTTACCGTCGCAGCGGGTTTCTTCGAGGGCCAGATTGCCGCTGCCGTCAAGTTCAACGTCGGGATCGGTGTAGATACAATCCCACCCTGCACTACCGGTGCATGATGGCGTTGTGCCTGCGCATTCACCAGCGCTACGACAGAAATTGGCAGGACGAACCAACCCTGGATCTGCGACATCAACGAGACCGTCGCAGTCATTGTCGTTGCCGTCGCACACTTCTTGTCCCGACGGCGTACAGAAAAGTTCGCAACCATCGGTGGCATTATTGTTAGCGTTCACATAACCGGTGAGACAAGCCACGATCGTGCAACCACCGGCCGTGCAACCGGGAATCGCATTGGGCAAATTACACGGTGAACAGCTACCGCAATGTTGCGGATCGGTCATCTTGTTAAAGCCGTTGTCGACGGCACCGTTGCAATCATTGTCAAGGTTGTCACAAGTTTCACTGGCTGGGCCCGTTGAGTTGAGGCAGCTGATGGCACCCGCCGTACACACAGTAGTGCCCGCACTACATTCGCCGGTATTGGTGCCACAGCTCACGCCGCCGCCAGGGTTGCCGTCGTCGGGTGTGCCGTTACAATCGTTGTCTAAGCCGTCGCAACGTTCGATGCCACCGTTGGTTTTGACACAGCCATATTCACAGCCGTCGAGTGGATCGCCGTTGAGATCAAAAAAGTTGGTATTGCAGGTGCCGCGTTGGCAGTTACCCGCTGCGCATAAGGCACCGGCATTGGCGAACACACAGGCATTACCGCAACTCCCACAGTTATTCGGATCGGTTAATTTATTGATGCCTTCGTCGATCACGCCGTTGCAATTATTATCGGTGTCATCACAACGTTCAACGCCGGTGTTGATACAGGCGTACTCGCAACCGTCCGCAGTTTGGCCATTTACGTCAAAAAATCCAAAGCGACAACTGGCAACGTTGCATGCGCCAGCGGCGCAACCAGCGACCGCGTTGGCAACGTTACAAGGCGAACAGCTGCCGCAGTGTTGCGGATCGGTCAGCTTGTTGAACCCGTCATCAACGGAACCATCACAATCGTTATCAAGATTGTCGCAAACTTCTTGGGCGCCTTGCTGTTGGCCAACGCAGAATAACACCCCAAACGAACAGGTCGTGGTGCCCGCCGTACACACGCCGGTGTCGGTGCCGCACGATGCGCCGCCGCCCGGATTGCCATCATCGACCGCACCATCGCAGTTGTTGTCGACGCCGTCGCAGGCTTCCACGCCGCCATTGCTTGGCGTGCATTGATATTCACAACCAGGCACGCCCAGGTCGACGTCGACGAACCCAGCGTCGCATTGCGCAACGACACACGCGCCAGCCGTACACGCCGCCGATGCATGCAGCAAGCTGCACACGTTGCCACAACGACCACAGTTGTTCACGTCGGTTTGTTTATTGAAGCCTTCGTCCGCTGTGCCGTCGCAGTTGTTGTCACGGTCGTCGCAGCGTTCAACCCCTGCGTTGGTGGCAATACAAAAGTATTCACAATCGGCGGCGTTGCCATCGTTATCGTAGTAGCCAGGCAGACACGCACCACGGCCGCAGGTCGCGGCGGTGCAGGTGCCGACAGCATTGGTGTAGGTACAGCGCGTGCCGCATTGACCGCAGTTGTTTGGGTCGGCTTGGAGATTGAAGCCATCATCGACCATGCCATCACAATCGTCGTCGAGACTGTTGCAACGTTCCGGTTGCGGCAAACACGCCGCATCGGGCGGCGCCGCATCAACCGGCAACGGATTACCATCGCCGCCCATGGTATTGGCGTCATCGGTGCCTGAGCCGTTGCCAGCGTCGTCGCGCTCGCTGCCTAAGTCGTATGGATTGAGTTTGCAACCTGCGGCAGTCAGCAAGGCCACTAATGCCAACGCACCGATTGGCAACATCGCAGCGCCACCGCGTTGCGAAGCTTTTGCGCCAGCGCGTTTGCGCCGGTTGGCCCACAGCATCACGGCCAGTGCCATCAGCCACGCCCCGTTGCTGCTACCGCCAGTTTGACAGCCACCACCGGCCGCCGTTACCCGATCACCGCCAGCGTTTGGCGCTTCGCAGACCGCCCGACCATCACCGTCGACACGACACACCAAGCCACCTGAACACACCGTTTGCGCGCATGGATCAGGTTCACAAACACCGGTTGTCGGCACGCACACTTCACCTGGATTGCAGCGAATATCGGTGCACATGGTGTTCACGCACTTGCCATCGGTTGGGTCACAAACTTGGTCGCCGCAGCGCACGCCGTTACACAAATCTTTGGTGCAAGCGCCATCAACGCAAGCCTCATCAGGTTGGCAGCCTTCGCTGCATGATGTCGAGCACGTACCGTTGTTGCAGGTCGCGCCCGCTGGGCATGGATTTGGATCACACGCGTTGTCGACGCATTGGCCGACGTTGCCGGCATCAGCGACACACAGTTCGCCAGCGGCGCACTTGCTTGGCACATCAAAACAATCCAAGCAGAAACCACTGCGACACTCTTCGCCGGTTTTGCACGTTACATCGGCGCACAAGTCTTTGCACATGCCATTGTTTTGATCGCAGGCAAAGCCGGTTGGACACGCCACGTTTAGACAAATGTCGTTCACGCAGTAGCCGACTGGTGGTGTGCCGAGTTGCTTGCAGATCAGGCCCGCACCACAAGGGAACTCGCCGGGTCCACATTCGGACGCGCATGCACCGTTGTAACAAACGTTGCCAGCTGGACACGTTGCACTGTTATCGATCACACCGTCGCAGTCATTGTCGATGTTGTCGCAAACTTCGGGCGATGGACCAATGTAATTGTCACAGCGTAAGCCACCATTCGCGCACACCGTCATGCCGAATTCGCAGGCACCAATGTCGCCATACTGGTCAAAGCCAGGCGCCACACATTGTTCGCCGGTGCCGGGTACCGGTGCTTCATCGGTTGAGCCATCACAATCGTCGTCGGCACCGTTGCAGATTTCAGGGTTGGCATTGCCCGGCGCGCCACAGCTGAGCATGCCCATGCGGCATTCCCACAGGCCCGGTGCACACGTGCCCACGCCCGAAGCGCATTCGGTGCCTACCAGTGGCAGCGGCCCTTCGTCGGTGCTGCCATCACAATCGTCGTCGATCGCATTGCAAGTCTCCGTGCCTGGCGCGCCCGGCGCCGCAGTACACGTTACGGTCAAGCCGCTGGTCGCACAGACAAACGTGCCGTTTTGCGCGCACACGCCGCTTTGACCGTTGGTACACGAGGTGCCCAAGGTTGGAAAATCTTCGTCGGTGCTGGCGTCACAATCGTCGTCGAGCACATTGCAACGCTCAGCGACCGGACCCACCGTGCCGCTGCAACGCAACACGCCGCCGGTGCAAACCAACAGACCAAACCGGCATTCGCCGGTGTCCGAAACCACCACGGTGCCGCTCGGCAACGTATTGCAGCTATCGCCCAACATCGGGTCGGTCTCGTCAGTGGCCCCGTTGCAGTTGTTGTCGCGAGCATCACAGATCTCAGGGAATGGGCCTACCGCGCCGACACATGCCGCCGTACCGGCAACACACGACAACACGCCAGGATCACAATCACCGATGGTGCTGCCACATGCGCCACCAAAGCCCGGCACGCTGTTATCGGTTGTGCCGTCGCAGTTGTTATCGCGGTTGTCACAAACTTCGGCCACCGGATCGATTTCGCCGACGCACAATTCCGCACCCAAAATACATTGCACGGCACCGGCGCGACACTCCCCGACAAAAGGCGGCGTGCCACAACTGACCCCAATTGTTGGATCGGTTACGGCTACACCTTCATCGATTCTACCATCGCAGTCATCATCGCGGCCGTTGCACTGTTCGGTGCCACTGCCTTCGTCGACGTTGCCGTCGCAGTCATCATCAAGCAGGTTACACGCTACTTCAGTTACCGGCGTTACTGCGCCGTTGCAGACCAGCGGGCTCGGGAAGTTATTGCAGATCGCAACGCCCATCCGGCAAATCCCAGCGCATACCCCGGTCGAGGGATTGCAGCCTGGCGTCGCTGCAGGGTAACAACCACTGGCCATGCCGTCGATTAAGGTATCGCAATCGTCGTCGAGGCCGTTGCAGATTTCGGGGACCGGACCTTGGCTGCCGTTACAAGCCAAGGCGCCCATCACACAACTGGTGGTACCCGGGTTGCATTCGCCAATCGTGATGCCACAGCTACTAGGATTGAAGTCTTCGTCGAAACGACCGTCGCAGTCTTCGTCGAGACCGTTGCAAATATCGCAGTTGTCGCTAATCGCACAACTCGGCACACAGCCTTGACAGTTCACACCGTCGTCGACCAAGCCGTTGCAGTTGTCGTCGAGTTGGTTGCAAACTTCGGCGCCAGGGGCACCCGGCGTCGCATTACAAGCAACACCAAGTTGATCGGCGGTACAGGCGACGACACCAGCATCAAGACACGAACCAACACCTGCCGTACATACCGCGCCGAGCCCCGAGAAGCCTTCGTCGATCAACGTGTCACAGTCGTCGTCAGCACCGTTGCATTTTTCGCTTACCACCGACGAGGCTACGATCTGGGCCAGCGTGGCTTGCAGCTGCAATTGATTGTTGGCGAAAAACGCGTTGGTCGTGCCGCCCGCAGCCGCGATCGCGTTGAGGTCAAGCGCAGTTTGACAGGATGTGCCGCCGCCGGGACAGATCGCAAAACCGATCACAAAAACTTCTACATTGTAGCCAGTGACGGCTACCCCGTTAGGATTTGTGAACGACAAGTTGCGAAACTCGCGCGCAGCCGCGACTGCGGCAGCCACGTTTTCACAGCTCTCGCCACCATCGGTTAGAAATATTACTTGATACTTGCGGCACGGCGTCTTGGGGTCGCTGACCAACGAGGCCATAATCGACGTTTTCATATCGCGCAGCGATGCAGCGATTGGCGTGCCGCCTTGCGGTCGCAATTCATCCGCTGTAGCAAACGGAGTTTGATCGTGGTCGATCCACCCACGAATTTGCGTGTAGTTGTCTTCAAAACCGCTGCTCGGAAAATTAACCAAACGCTCGCCGCCATTTGGATCGCAAGCATTGTTCGTGACGGTTGCACCGTGGTAACGGATAAAACGATGCTGTGGATTCGCTGCCGGCAAACATGTCACACTGCTGGTGCCATTAAGCGGAGACACACCGCCAGTGCGCACACGATCCATGTCGAACATCTGGCAAGTTGCACGATTGAACGTCGATGCAAAATCGCATGCATTGCAACTAAACGATGCGGGTGCACCCGTGTGTGTGAACATGGCACATTGGCCCTCGAAGCCAGCCGAGGTTGGGCCGTCGAGGATGTCAGCATCAAATACGCAAATGTTTGATGTGGCCGCGTTGCTGTCATGATCGCGGCAACGCATCAAGGCTGAACCAGCCGGTGTGGTAGGACAACTCGCGTCGGAAGTACACGTTTGACCACCTGTAACTTGTTTGTAGCGCCACAGCGCAAACTCAACCTCTCCAAACGTTGCAAGTACATTTTTCAAGGCTTCTTTGGCTTGAAACATCCGGCTTTCATTGGCAATCCCATCGCCATTTAGATCGCAGCCAGTGATATCCGACGAGCCATCGCCACGGGTGGGTACACCTTCCGTAACAGTCATCACGTTGCTGCACGTTTGCTGACCAGTGACGGCCCGTACACACGTCGCGTAATCGGTGGCGCATGTAGCCGTCCACGAATTGCTGCAACTTGGGCGGAAACTGATGGTATCCACTACGCATGGATTGCAGCTTTCCTGCGCAACCGAAGGATTTGTGCTGTTACCGTTGCAGGGATTCCACAAGACAGATGTTGTGCAAGTCTTCGTGGTTGTAACAATTTCTGGTGTCAGCAACATCGAGCCTGACGAATCCACCATCACGCTAATTCGGTTTTTCACCGGCTGGGCCGAACTGATCTGCGGCACGGCCAGCGTAATAAACAGCGATGCCAATAGCGATTCAAATACGATGCATCGTCGATGCGAAAGTTTCCCCATAGCGCCAGACTAAAGGCAAAACGCCACCGGGTAAAGAAACAACCCCGTCGCTGTTAGCTATTATTTCGCAGGGGCGAAGGCTAGCGATCGAACATCAAGGTGACTTGCATCGTGGTTCCGCTTGCCGCGGTTACCGATGATCCCAGCAGCAAGTGGTCGGCCCAACCATAAACACCTTCGGGCGTCTCCAGCTTGCCGATCACTTTCCCTAGTAATTTCGGTTCAATAGAAGAAAATATCACTTGGCAGGTCGAGGTTTTGCAGATCGCCGATTCAACTTGCACCTGCTCTACCGCGATGGCCGCCAGCCTTTTGCCCAACTCGCGTTCCGACACCGGCGCCCATGCTTCGTCGCGCGATTCGATCTCGAACAGCGGCGCTTGCGGTGTCGGTTCCTCTTTTAGTCCACCCTCGGCCTCGTCGTTGAGCGCTGGCGGCGGGGGTGCGGTGACCGGGCCACGGATGCTGCCACCACGATCTTGCCGCGCCGATTCGTTAGCGCCTGGCGCTCGCCCAGCCCCCGTTGCCGGCAGGTCGTTAAGATCCAGCGTTGGCGGAGGCACCGTAACAATTGGCGCTGGCGCATCGCTGCGCGTCAGCAGCCACACCGTAACCGCACAGAGCCCGACCGCCGAGCCAACTACTAATGCCATCGTTCGTGAACGCATTTTACTCGGCAAGCTTACGATACAACTCGGGCCGACGGTCGCGAAAAAAGCCCATCGATGCCCGGACCCGCGCCAACTGTGCAAGATCGATCACGGCCGAAGCAATCCCGGTTTCATTGCGGCCCAGTTCGGCAACTTTGTCGCCGCGTGCGTTGCACACAAACGAGCTGCCATAAAAATCGACCCGGGTGGCATCCGCACCTTCTGTACCGACGCGATTCGACGCCACCACAGCGACGGCATTGGCCACCGCATGACCAATCATCACCCGTTGCCACGAGTCTTTGCTATCCAACTCTGGTTCTTCGGGCTCGGAACCAATCGCAGTCGGATAAAATAGAATATCAGCACCAGCCAGGGCCATTGCCCGTGCGGCTTCGGGAAACCATTGGTCCCAGCATATTGCTACGCCAATGCGGCCGAAGCGGGTGGCAAACGCGCCGAACCCGGTATTGCCTGGCTTAAAAAAGAACTTCTCTTGATAGCCTGGGCCGTCGGGAATGTGGCTCTTGCGATACACGCCAAGATTTTTGCCATCAGCGTCGATAATCGCGATCGAATTGTAGAATTCTGGCCCGGCCTTTTCAAAAAACGACACCGGAATCACCACGCCCAGCTGTGCTGCAAGTTGGCTAAAGTGCGCCAGCGTCGGATGGCCTGCGACTTCATGCGCGCGCAAAAAATCTTCTTCGCGTTGCTGCGTGCAAAAGTAGTGGCCTTCAAAAAGCTCTGACGGCAAAATAATTTGCGCACCCTGCCCCGCAGCTTCGCGCACCATCTCGGTCACCCGCGCCACATTGGTCGCTACGTCGTCGGAAAATGCAGTTTGCAACGCTGCAACATGCACGGTGGTTGCCGCGTTATTCATCGCCCGACTCCAGGCAAACTCGGCTGCTGTTGGGTTGCACAGTGAAATGCACCGCCACCGATCACCACAGCTTTGCCATCAGCTGTCACGGTGCGTCTGCCAGGAAACATTTTTGCAATTGCTTGCACCGCAGCGTCGTCGGCGGCCATGCCGTACACCGGCACCACCACGGTGGTATTGGCGATGTAAAAATTCATGTAGCTGGCTGGCGTCAGTTGGCCTGCAGCATCGAGCACAGCGCCCGGCGATGGCACGGTGACCACGTCGAGCAGCTGACCATTTGCACCTTTGGCGCGGCGCAAATCGGCGATGATCGAATTCATCGCATCGCGGTTTGGGTCGTCGGCTTTAGGCTCCATGCACGCCACTACGCCCGGCGCTACAAAGCGCGCAATGGTATCGATGTGACCATCGGTGTGATCATTGATCAGCCCTTGATCCAGCCAGATCACCTGCGTGCCACCAAGCGCCCAACACAAGCGCGCTTCGAGCGCAGCTTGATTCAGGCCAGGATTACGCGCGCCACCAAGCAGACACTGCTTGGTGGTC
>JAYWHS010000507.1:0-3646 GCA_043777635.1 Kofleriaceae bacterium
GCGCTGATAAACGTTGGCAGCGGCGGCGCATCTTCGATTGCAAAAAACGACCCAGTGATGGCCACCGAAGCGGCACGTTCGTGCCGTTGCGCGTGCGCGTCGGGGCCCGCGTCGGGAGTTTGCGGGTTCGCTTGCTCCGGCTTCGCTTCGCGGGTTTGCTGGTTTATTTGGTCCGGCCCCTCGCTAGGCGTTCGCGGGTTTGCTTGGTTATTTTGAGGAGGCTGCTGTTGGTGAGCCACGCGAGGGGCTGGTGCGGGAATGGGCGCAGCAGCGTTGGCCTGACCATGACCGGGGACGGTTCGCGCTGTGCGCGCTGGCCGTGGGGCTCGAGGCGATTCGAGCGGTTGCGAGGCTAGCTGTCGCGGCAACGTTGACAACGCCGACGGGCGCGCCGTAGGCTTATCGTTGCGCATGGCTTGCAACCCGAGATCCACAATGGGCCGAGACAGCTCGTCGTCGATTTCATCCATCACGATGTGAACGGGTACATCATCGCTGGCGATGCCGCTGCCACTGCTCGCCCGCCGTGCCGTCGGCGCATCTTCAGCAAGTCGCGGGATGGCGTCGGACGCCAAGGGTTCGAGTGGCGCGGCGGTTTGCGGTGGTTGGGTATGCAACGGCGACGGTGGTTGCGTCTGTGACGGCGAGGATGTAATTGGTGCCGCTAATGCGCGAACAGCGCGAGCTCGCCGGGCCAGTTCGGTGAGTGTATCGCTAATTGTGCGTCGATCGATTACCGCAACTTGGCAGCCAGCAATGCGGTCGTTCATGAAGCGCGTGCGTTCAGCTACCGGCCATGCGGCTGGTTCAATTAATTTTATTTCGGCGAGTTCAGCAACCTCGCTGACAAAACGCAATCGATCACGGCCGAGTTGGCGAAGATCATAGGCTAACCGCAGATAGGCCCGGTCGGCGGCGGCTTCGTAGTGCGCTTGCACCGTTACATAGGGCGGGATGTCCGGTGCCGAAAGCCGCGCCAATGCGGTGACCCAATGTGGCAAACACTGCTTAGCCCGATCGAGAATAAGAAATACTTCCAACAGGTTAGCGTGCGACGACATGAAAGCTGACTGAGCAGGTGCGATGCCAAAGGGTGGATGTGAAAGGCTAGTTACATAAATAAACGTAACTAATTGAAATTATTTGATAAACATGTATCTCACAGTGAATTATGAGAGGTTTATTTACCCTGATTGATGGGGTTTATTTACCATGCGGCGAATGCTGCTTCCAAATCAGCAATTCGCGACATAGTGTCGCGGTATTTCGGCGCTGGTGCGACGGCTACTTGCCTTGTGACGGTTGGATGAAGCTGGAATCTTTGGGATCATAACGCTGGGTTAATTGTGGCACCAGCCTTGCTGTTGTCCGGACCATGACTGACTTCAAGATTGGTGACAAAGCTGTCTATCCGGCTCATGGCGTTGGCGAAATTGTTGGCGTTGAGAAAAAAGAGATAAGTGGTCAGTTTTGCTCGTTTTTTATCTTGAAGGTCGCAGCAACGGGCATGCAAATCATGGTGCCGCGCGACAAGGCTGAACAAGTCGGTTTGCGACACATTGCATCAAGCGCAGAGATCGAGGATGTATTCGAAATCCTTAAGGATAAGGATGTTCATATCGACAAACAGACGTGGAACCGGCGCTACCGTGGGTTCATGGAAAAGATCAAGACCGGTTCGCTATTCGACGTTGCCGAGGTTTTTCGCGACCTGTACCGCCTCAAGAGTTCGAAAGTATTATCGTTTGGTGAAAAGAAGATGCTCGACAATGCGAAACAACTGATTGTCAAAGAAGTCGCTTGCGCTCGGAAATGGCCAGAAGCGAAGACCGAACAAGAGTTAGAAAAAGCCTGCGCGTGAGGCGGCATTGAGAGGGGGCTTTGCTCGCCTTTGCTCGCCCCCTCTGCGGTGGCAAGCCACCGCATTCACCCCCACCGCGCGTTACTCGCGCGAGTTCGTGCCGGCAAGGGTCGATGCGGCTGATACCGATTTGCGCGGGCGGGTGATACCGGTTTGTGCTGGTGATACCGGTTTGTGCTGGTGATACCGGGTTGCGCGGCGCGGGCGGGGTGATACCGGTTTGCGCGGCGCGGGCTGGTGATACCGGTTGCGCGGGCTGGTGATACCGGGTTGCGCGGGCGGGTGATACCGGTTTGCGCGGGCGGGTGATACCGGTTGCGCGGGTGATACCGGGTTGCGCGGTTTTGCCACGGTTTGCGCGGGCGGGTGATACCGGTTTGCGGGTGATACCGGTTTGCGCGGGCGGTTTGCGCGGGCGGGTGATACCGGTTCGCGGGGCTGATACCGGTTTGCGCGGGCGGGTGATACCGGTTTGCGGGGGTGATACCGGTTTGCGGGCATAGCTACCAGTTGGCCGCCACCGGTTCTACAAATTGGACTGAGCGTTGCGCAGGGCGTCTTCGAACGCTTGCACCATCTCAGGATTGGTATCGACCAGGTACACGGTCTCTGGGTTTGGCCGCTTGTGAGCGCGGATTTCTTCGACGATGGCACGAGCCGATTCGTCCATGGGCACCTGGCCAAGATCGGTGCCGAGCCCAGGGATCGCGATGACTTTGAAGCGATTGCGGTCGGAAGCGATGAGCGCAGCCCGAGCGGCACGCCGCACCGCTTCGGCCCCGATTTTTTGCCCGGGTTCTTCCATAGTCGGTACGTGAATCACGTTTTGCGCTGGTAACAACCCGGCGGTGGTCACCAATGCTGCACCAACGGCAATCGGCGCAGCCGCCATCGCCGCTTGCTGAATGACATCGCCACCTTGTCGACGAATCGACCCACCAATGCCTCCTCCCATAATACCTAGCGAGTTCGCAGGGTTAACTACTGCATCTACGGGAAGAGTCCACAATTCAGCCTGTGCTACATGTACTTGCATATATCAGAAACGGGCTTAACACGCGGTCCGCCTCAACTTCAAGTGCAACATCGGGCGTCGCAAACTTGCATCGGCGCCTCACGGGCATTAGGCCGGTTGCATACTTGCCATCGACACACACGTGCCGGACCGCGCACTGCATTGTTGGTTCACACAAAAGCCATCGCTGCATTCGCCATCGGTGCGGCAAGCATTGCGGTAACACGATAGCTGCTGACAGTGGTGATACTGCGGACACGCGGCATCGTCGTCGCACATGACTTGCAGGCAATATCCAACCGCTTCGGTTGAGGCGCCCACGCAGCGCGCCCGGGCAGCACATTCGATATCGGTGTGGCACGCGGGTGGTGGCGGCATCGGTTGCAGTTGCGCTCCGCCGGTGGTCGGAAAGCTGGTCGTGCAAACCACGCCACTGGCGCAATCCTGGTGGTTGTTACAGCGGTCACCATGGGGCGCAGTGCTGGCCAGCACCGGATCGGGGCTGCGTTTGCTGGTTGGTGATTCTGGGCGTTCGCGCGCTGCGGTGGAGCAGCCGGCAAAGAGTAGAACAACTAGGAAAAATCTCATGGACTCAACCAACGCAGCCACCGCAACGAGCTTACAGGGAAACATCGCCAGCGGGGCAATGTAAGCCCCGGCGCGAACTTCCGCCGAAAATAGTAACGGCGCAGTTGTTAGGCTGCGCCGTGGCGGTAACCGCGCGTGTCGGCGCACGTTTGTCGGTTAGTCGCGGCTGTTGAGGCTCATGA
>JAYWHS010000508.1:0-3638 GCA_043777635.1 Kofleriaceae bacterium
ATCGTCGTCGCAAAAAGCCAGCGGTAGCGCGTCTGGGTCGGCATTGGTCACCCCCCAGCCGATACCCGCTGCGCCGCTGGTGCCTGCGGTGGTGCCGCCTGTAACCCAACCTATCGTGGTACCGGCGGCGCATCCCGATACGATTTCTCACGCTTCAGAATACGCTGGCAGTGCAGCACCGGTAGCTACCACCGAAAGCTTCGACGGTGCGGCCGCGCGCACGCGCATCCGTGTTCGCCTAAGCGCCGACCAATCTCCGGTGCAGCTGTTGGTAGGGACGTCGGCACTTGAATTGGGCCAACGTGTGTGTGAACAAGTTGTGCCACAAGGGGCCAGCGCAACGCCGGTTTTGCTTAAGCCCAATCTCGGCGGTTTTGATTGGTTTCGTGATTCTAAAAGCAATCATGGTGACAACGGCGTAACTGGGCGAACCACCGATCCAGAATTTGTGCGAGGCGTAATCCGTTGCCTTAAACAACGCGGCTATAAAAAGATTACCGTGTCCGATGGCTTTACCGGCAAGGCCAGCGATTGGAATCGGTTGATCAAAGTGTCGGGTTATGAGGCGATGACCGCCGCTGAAGGCGTGCCGCTCGTAGCGATGGACGACGACGGTGTGTTTGACGTGGTCGGCGAAAAACCAGGCAAGCCGGTTGCAATCACCGGCATGGAAAAGACCTCGGTACCGACGCTGTTGATGCCCCGGTTGTTGGCGTGGCATCTACAACACGGGTTGTATATTTCGTTGCCGAAAATCAAGACTCATCGCTACGCGGTGTTTTCGATCGGCATCAAAGCGCAGCAGGGCACGGTGTTTTACAGCGATGCAGCACCGGCATTTCATCAGCGCGGCCGCAGCCATCGCGAAATTGGTAAAGCGTTGAAGTTGGTCAAAGCTAATGCGCCCGATGCCCGCGCGGTGTACGTGACGTCATTAGAGAAGTTTGCCCAACGCATGGCCGATGTGCTGGAAGTTGAAGCGCCTGACATTGTGTTAGCTGAAGGCGCGCCTGCCATGAGTGGTGATGGCTTTGGTAAACTTTTTCCTTCGGCGGAACTGGTTGCTATCGGTGGCAGCAACGTTGTGGCAGTCGATCGTATCGGGGCCGAGTTGTTGGGCTTGTGGAACAATGCGGCGCTGGCCAACGAACTTGGCGGCCATGCAACATCGCCGTTGCTCGAAGTTGCAGCCAAACAACTGGGCATTGACATCACTGCACCAAATGTTACCGGTGACGGTGCATACCTGCTGGGCAAACCTCGGCCATTTCATTTGATCGGCATGGCCAATTTTATTGTGCGTGGTGACGGGGCGAGCGCTGGTGCCGTTGTGCGGGTTGTGGAGCCCGCGTTAGGTACTGTAACAGCACTGCCTATGTCGGCGATGCAACTACATGCCAAGACCATCGCCCCAGCTGATGCACCGCGCATCGACGGTGCCGACGACAAGGCGTGGGACCAAGCCGTGGTGTTGCCGTGGAGTACGAACTGGCAAGGATCGCCGGTCGGTATCAACACCATCGTGCGCGCACTGTGGCATGCCTCCCAAGGTGCCACGCCGGCTACCCTGTACCTGCGCTGGGAACTCGATGACGCTTCGCTGGCAGCGAGCGGGACTGACCAAAGTCGAGCAATCGATCAAGAGCGCATTGATTTGTACGTCGAAGATTGTGTTGAACTGTTTCTAGCGCCAGACGCGAAGCAGCCTGCGAAATACTTTGAAATCGAAGTCGGCCCATACGGCCACTATTTTGATCTTGCGATCGACCGCAGCGCACCGACGGCCGCGCAACGTAGTGATGCAACCTGGTCGGGTGGCCTGCGCATCGGCACCTCACGCGATGTTGGCAATCACCGTGCAGTGATTGAAGTAGCGATTACCGCCCCCGAAATTGCGCGGGTGTTGCGCACCGGTGCGACGCTGCCGATTGGCTTGTATCGCATGGAAGGCAAAAAGCCTCGGCACTATCTCGCTGCGTTTCCAACCAATACACCCAAGCCAAACTTTCACGTACCGTCGGCGTTTGGCATGTTGGTGTTGGAGTAGTTACTGCGCCACTTCGTGGATGGATGGCCGGCTGCATCTTGACCATCGTGGGCTGGTGACGACTACCGACGATGTTTTTTAGGCGAAGGCATTTTTGCGGGGTAGTCGCTTGGTATGCTATTCACATTTTCTTGATGTTTCTAGCGGTGGCTCAACAAGTGGAGAAGGCTATGTATTTGGTACGATGCGGTACACTTGCAGTGGTGGCGCACACACCTTGGCGTTGGATCTGGTGTTAGCGTGCGGTAGACGGCCGAGCACGCCTGACGCTCTCTAGATGACTTACGCTGGGTGAGTCGTTGCTGATTGTAAGGAGTGAAAATGCAGCAAGTTGATGTAAGTGCGGGTACGCCAAGCGACATGGAATTGGGACGATCGCTGCAAATCTTTAACATAGGGATTTGGCCATTTGCAATTCCCTGGATTGCGAGCGCTGGTCTTGCAGTCGCAGCGGTTTACTTGTGGATTACGCGAGCTTATTCGATGGAGGCCATCGCGACATCGGTGTTGTCGCCAGTGCTTATCATGGTCGGTGTGGTGGCTTTTATTGGAAGGCTGAAGTCCATTGAACTGTTCGAAAACGGATGCGAGGTACTTCGTGGTGATGGTGTTCGCGTGCGTGCCGATTGGGGCAGTGTTGAACTTTTTTGTTGGCAGTCGATCAGCAACGAACGTGGTATGCGAAGGCGCAGCGATAGCGCTAAACTCGTCTTGCTGCATGACCTGGAAGTCGATGTCTCATCCGGCGAACTCCGAGGCAGTAGCGAGTTGTTGGCGCATGCGCGTGAACGGCTGACGCACACATTACTTACGTCGACGTTGCAGAGGATCATTGATGGTGGCAACGCTGCATTTGGTTGTATTCATTTGAGTGCCAGTGGGTTAGTGGTCGTCGACAGTCGTGACACATCGTGTGCTTGGTCGACGGTTCGCAACGCACAGTTGTCGTCTGAATCTTGCGTACTATGGACTGGTGAAAATTATCAAGTTCGCGAAATAGTGGTGTCGCCCGCATGGATTCCGAACGCGCATGTCGCGGTAGCGGCGATTAATATTCTTGCGGGCTACGATGCCAATGAAAAAAAGTCGGTGAGCGAATTGGTTGAAAATTTTCATCAGCGGAAACCGATACCACCGTCATCAATGGTGAGATTCTCGAGATCCGGTGGAGTGAAGTGATGGCATTCCGGGTCCAGCCGATCTCATCCCCTCGGGGATCCGGGATAATACTGTTCTAGTAGCGCAGCTTCACACGCTGCGAAGCTGATTTGTTTGGGCACCAGTTTGACCCGGAATAAACGGCCCAGTGTGGCGTCGAAGCCGACGGCAAACCAAGCGTAAAAGGCTCGGAATGGGCCAACCTGCAACCGCGAGGCGTAGTTGGTATAGCCGCGCACATCTTTGAACTGCTCCATGCCAAGCATCAAATGCGGGTCTTGCACTAAGTTAGCGGGCGGCTGACGCGGTGGAGTGTACGGATCCCGGACAAATTCGGCGATGTCATGGACTAGGCGAGCATGGCTTGAGCCATCTTCCATGAGCGAGGTTAGCGCGCGCTGGTGAGGGTGGGTGCCGTCGACAATTTGCTGGG
>JAYWHS010000509.1:0-3627 GCA_043777635.1 Kofleriaceae bacterium
GTGCACTTTCGTGGCAAAAAAATTGATGTCACCGCGTATGAATTTGCTGTGCTGCGCGCGCTGGCCGAACGCCCTGGTCGAGTGTTGAGCCGTGAACAATTGCTTGATCTTGCAAAGGGCTCGGCCGATTTGTCGTTTGATCGGTCGATCGATGTGCACATTTCACGGTTGCGCAGCAAACTTGGCGACGACGGCCGAGCCCCGCAAGTCGTCAAAACCGTGCGCGGCGCCGGCTATATGCTGGTGATCGGCCAAACCGAATGAGCTGCCGCTCCGTCGTACACCGCCGTCCTTTGTGGCGACGACTGCCCGCCCGCGTGTATTTTACAGCGGTCTTGTTGTTGCTTGTCGTCGGGCTGAGTCTGCAAGCACTACCGCGTTTCATCGTTGGGCCACTATGGCTACAGCCGCAAGCTGCCATGTTGCAAGGCTTGATCAACCGCTTGTCCGAGGAGCCGCTCGCGATCGGGTTTGTGATGAACGACATGCGACCGCGGATCGCTGGTAGTTTATCGATCAGCAGCAATCAGCAGGTCATCGCTACCACTAAAGATCGCAAAGCGCTCAGCACTGATGACGTTGCGACCACCGATGAGCTCGACGAACTACAATCCAACCTTTGGACGCTAGCCTGGAATCGCATCGTGGTGCGCAGCGACGACCACACCCTGGTAGGGGTCTACTTGGTCGACCGCCCGGCGATTCCGTGGCGCAAAGTGTTGCCGTTTTTATTGGCGATCTTAGCGTTAGTGGGATTGACGTCGTATTGGCTGTCGATGCGGCTGGCTCGGCCGTTAGCCCGGCTGGCCGACGCTGCGCAACGTTTTGGCGAAGGCCAACTCGATGCTCGCAGCGAAATTAAAACTAATGACGAGCTGGGCGATGTTGGCCGGGCCTTCGACCAAATGGCCGCCCGCACCGAAACCGTGTTGCAATCACAGCGGCAAATGCTCGCCGATATTTCTCACGAGTTGCGCACACCACTTGCACGTATCCGAGTTGCGCTCGAACTTGTGATTGAAGCGCCCAACGCTGCACGCGATCTGCTGGCAGACCTCACCCTCGATCTAAACGAGGTCGACAACTTGATCGCCGACATCTTGGTCGCTGCACGGCTCGAAGGTGCTGGCAGCAACGCGCCCGAGCTCCGGCGCGAGGAAGTGACAATCAACGAATTACTCAGCGCCACCGCAGCGCGCTTTGCCGCACGGTACCCCGATCGCGTACTTGAAATCGATATCGTGGACGGCGTCGAAATCCAATTGCACTGTGAACCGCGGCTGATGCGGCGCGCCATCGACAACTTGGTGGAAAATGCCGCCAAGTATTCAGCCACAGGCCCGGTTCGCATCGAAGTACGCCGAGCCAGCGACGGCGAGGTCACGTTACTCATTCGCGACCAAGGCATCGGCATGACCACCAACGAATTGCAGCAAGCCTTCACACCATTTTGGCGGGCCGATAGCAGTCGCAGCCGCCAAAGTGGTGGCGTGGGCTTGGGGCTCGCGTTAGTCCGGCGCATTATTCACGCCCACGGTGGCACCGTGGAACTGGCTTCCAGCGTCGGCGTCGGCACAATTGCAACGATTGCCTTGCCGTAGGCCAGTAAGCTCAGCCCAACGTAGGGCTTCGCAACTACGTGGCTTTGCGGCGATTCGGCAGCCGGCCTGTTCCCTTATTGTTAACCGCGCGTCGAAACCACGGTCGGGTCGATTTTCGGCGTCGTGCATACAAAATGAGGAGGAAGCCTACGGCTCCCAGCCCATAAAACACCTGACTACTTGCCATGGTCGGCCGGTTACCGAGGGCCATACCGTCACTGCTACATAACACCGCTAGTTTGGTACCCACCTCTGCAAGTGCGTAGTCTGCGGGTTCAATGGTGTACCTGCCACGGCGTCCGCTATCCGTTTGTAACGTCACCTGATGTTCGCGGGTGACTTCATTGTCGCTATTGGTTGAAGTTTTGATCGCGTGGTCGGACACCGTAGCTGGCTCGACCTCACCGAGCGCACGCTGATAAAAACCCACCAATGACAAGTGAAATCCGGCGAGCATCGCGATTGCCAGCCACGCATAAAATCGATGGAACCTTGCCCGTTGTCGTAGGCCAGCCCCCATTGTGTCGGACGACAACAGCATCCGCCCACGGCTCGGGCGCAATACCCAACACCAGGACTCCTCGCGGTAGCCCGCGTCGAACGATGGCAGGTGACTTTCGCGCTCCAACCATCCACGCGCATGCACGCGCTCGTCGGGTACCAGCTCTGCGCTAAGTACACGTCCGCTCATCGAAGTTTTCGCTGGCCCATCGAGGGCATCGACAAGATCAACGGTCGGCGGCGGCTCCACGCGCACCATCGTGCCATCCGCCAACACCAGCGTAAATGGCGCAACTTTAACCTTCCGATCGACTTCGTGCCATTGATGGCTCCAGCGCCCGGAGCTTTCGCTTTCCGTACCCGATTGGGTAATTTCTACGCGGACCGCAACGTTTTGATCGGGCAGGTGTGCGACGACTCCGGCCAGCACCACTTCGCCCTCCACCAGTGGTCTGTGTGGATCGCGCACGCTTGCGCTTTCGGAGTTCGCTACATCCTCTCGACGTCGCGAGCGTCGCCATGCCACCATGACCATCGCAACCAACGCCAGAGTTAGTAGCGCGATCACCAGCAGTGCTGTAGTGGGAGCGCAGTCACTTTCCTGATAGATAGCCAACATGGCGCAACACAACGTTACTCGATACAGCGCTGCACGCGCACCGCTACAGAGCCGAATTCGAAAGCTAGCCGGCGTTGTCGCTTGGTTTTAGGTAACGAAAATTCGTCACTAAACGCAGCGACGTCACTTACTATCTGAGCATGAGACGATTTTTCTTAGCCTGGGGCGTGCTGACGCTTTGGGTGGTCACCGCCTGTTACAATCCAGCCACCACTACCATTGACGCTAACACCTCGTGTGCGGCGGGGCTGTGGAATCATGACGGCAACGCTGCAACGCCTTGCATCGAGTGGAGCCGGTGTCGGCCTGGGCAGTTCGTCGAAAGCCCGGGCACTGCGGTAGCAGACCAACGTTGCGCCTCGTGCGCGGACGCCACATTTTCTACGGCGACGAACACGACTACATGCGCACTGTGGACCGAGTGTATCAAGGACGAAAAAGTTGCCACCGCAGGCAGTGCTATCGGAGATCGCGTGTGTGAAGCCTGCCCTACCGACGAGGTATCGGTACCACCCAACGCAACTGCGTGTCGCCCCGTTGATCTTTATGTCGCGAGTTACAACACCGGTGCAGTGCAGAAGTTCGCAGTAGGCGCGAACGGTAATGCAGCACCGATCAACAACCTGCAAGGCGCGGCAACCGGATTTAGCAGTCCAAGCGGCGTCACGGTTTTCAACGATGAGTTATTCGTTTCCGACCAAGGCAACGGATCCGTTCGAGTCTTTGCCAATGCCAGCACCGCAACTGGCAACGTCGCACCGATCCGCGTGCTTGAAGGCATCACCACCGAGTTGAGTATTCCGCGTGGCTTGATGGTCTACAACAATGAGCTCTACGTATTGATCGCTGGTGGCATCGCAGTATTTCCAATCGACGCTACCGGCAATGTCGCACCAACACGGCTGA
>JAYWHS010000510.1:0-3624 GCA_043777635.1 Kofleriaceae bacterium
CCAAGTCGCTGCGGCTCGTGAAGATGAAGCCGACGCGCTGCGGATGCCGCGACTTTCGGCAACTGCGTTTGTCGGTCCGAGTCCGAAGGCAAGTTGCGTTAATCTCGATTGCACAGTCACGACGCCGCAGAATCAAAGCTTGGCGTTTAGCGGTGCATTCGGCGGTGCATCGCTAACCGTTACCCAACCTTTATATACATTTGGTAAAATTGCGGCCGCGCGCCAAGCCGCGCACGCCGGATATCGAGCCAGCGTAGCATTGGCCGACGAGCAGGCCGGTGACACTGCGGTCGAAGTGGCGCGCGCATACTGGGGTGTGAAATTGGCCCGCACACTTACCTGGATGCTCGACGATGGGCTCGACGAAATCACAACGGCACTCAAAAGCGACGATGGCAAAGATATGTCGGTGCAAGATCAGCAACGAGTGGCGGTTTTGATCGCCGAAGCCAAATCGCAACGTGCCGACGCTGTTATGGCTGAAGCCCAAGCGCTCGCGGGGCTACGTGCGTTGACCCAACTCAGCGATGCCGATGTTGATGAAGCCGAATTGCAGGTGTTGGCGGCAGCGTCGGGTTACGCCGCCGAACCCACGAGCGCCGATCGACCGCAAGTACGGGCAGCGCAAGCTGGTGTGGCTGCGGCTACGGCCATGGCACGATTGGAAGCTCGGCAAGCGTGGCCGGATCTCGCTGTGGTAGCCCAGGTCGGGGCCAGCCGAGCTCAGGGCATCGAAGATCCACCAAGCATCTTTGCCAACGATCCGTTCAACGCCAACTCCGGTGGTTTGGCGCTGGTCTTGCGATGGAATGTCGATCCTTGGACGGTGGCCGCGCGGCTCGCACGAGCCAAGCTTCAAACCGCGCGCGCTACGGCATTGGCTAGTGCTGCCGCAGCTGGGGCAAGTTTTGAGCTTACCAGTGCCGTCGCACAAGTTGATGCCGCCAAGGCCAAAGTTGCAGCCACGGCCGAAGGGGAAACGGCGGGCAGGGCCTGGGTCGCTTCGATTTTACAAGCACAGGCGATTGGCACCGCTGAGCCACGCGACATGGTGGATGCGTATTTGGCATGGTTTCAAATGCGCGCGCGGTGGGCCGCATCGGTAACAGATTTGAATGTCGCATTGGTTCGGCTGGGCCGGGCACGCGGTGAATTTCATGCGGATTCGAGCGTCCAAGCAACGGAGCAGCGCTAAGCTGGCAACATCTATGAATCGAACGTTCCGACGTACTCTCACAAGTGTAGTATTCGCGTGTGCTGCGGCATTGTCGACATCGCCCGCATCAGCCAAAAAAGCAGCGCCCGTCGCTGCCGAACCAGCAAGTCCATTACCGGCCGCTGCGGCCCCGCCGGTTGGCACCACCGTGCCGGCTAAAGGCACTGCGTTAGCTGCGGTGCGAGCCGCCAACGCAACCATTGCCAAGCAGCTAGCGCAAAAGCCGGCGCCAGGCAGCGCGGAAGAAGCGAAGCTAGCGAAGGCGGTGACCGAAACCGTGCGCAACTTTATCGACTTCGACATCTTGGCTACCCGTGCGATTCACGAAACCGAGTGGGCCGCTGCAACGGAAGGCCAGCGCAAAGAATATCTCGTGGTGTTGCGAGCCTTACTCGAAGCTAACTATGTGCGGGGCATGCGGTCAAATTTGGCATTTACCGTCGACTATATTCGCGAATTTGCTGCGCCTGTTGGCAACGCAGTAATCGTGCAAACAGTGATCAAAGCAAAACGCAAAGGCCGGCCGATTTCGATCAAGGTCGACTACACCGTCGAAACTAAAATAGCTGGTGGGGTCGGCGTGGTTGATATCGCGACCGACGGTGTTGGCCTCATCGCTAACTATCGCGAGCAGTTCACTAAGATCATAAAAAAAGACGGCTTCGATGGCTTGCTTACGAAAATGAAGAAAAAGCAAGCGACCACGAAGTAACCTCGTTGCAAGGGCGTCAAGCTGACGGGTACAGGCGTGCAGTTCGCCGGCGGCCTTGCACCGCGTTGCAATTCGATGATACCGCGATGCTGCAACGTTCATGATCGACCCCGTTCGCCACAAAATTAATCGCGGCCTCGCGTGGGTTGGCATGGCGGCAACGGTGGTCGCCGTGCTCGACATCGTTGGCACCTTGGTCATTTTGCGGTTGTGGGTTAGCCAAGCCGAATACGGTATTGCCACCGCCGTGGTTACCATGTTCGGTGCCCTCGAAATCGCGTCGGAGCTCGGCTTGGCGGCGGCGGTGGTTGCGCGCGGTGGCCACAATCAGCGGCAGCTTTCGACGTTGTTTTGGCTCAACGTAATGATGGGCGGCGGCATGTTCGCGTTGCTGTGGGTGATTGCGCCATATTTTGCGCGGTTCCACGGCCATGCCGTTATTACTGATCTGGTGCGCATGTTTGGGCTGATGTTGGTGCTGCGTACCGGGTATGCCACCCATCAAGCTTTGCTCAAGCGTGAGTTGCGCTTCAGAGAATTGTCGTTGGTGCGGGTCGTCGCCAACCTAGCCGAGTTTTCAACCAAGGTCGGCACGGCGGCGGCCGGCTTGGGGGTTTGGTGTTTTGTGTTCGGGCCGTTGGCTCGGCAATTGATATATGCGGTTGGCGTGCCGTTGTTTTATCGATGGCGGCCGTCGTTGCAATTTGCCGCACGCGAAGTTGCCGACGACATCAGGTTTGGCTTGCGCTCATCGGGTGGCGAGCTGTTGTTCCAATTGTATTCGAACCTCGACTATCAAATTGTGAGTTACTTTTTTGGTGCCGCAGCGTTGGGCGTGTACCGAGCCGCCTACGAACTTGTACTTGAGCCGGTGCGCTTTATTTCGGGTGTGATTACCGGCGTCGCATTCCCGGCGTTTGCCCGTATGAAGAAGGAAGGTACGGCGGTCGTTGACCAGTTTTTGCGTTTCACCAAGCAAAATCTTATGGTGGTTTTGAGCTTCGTTGCGGTGCTGCTGGTGACGTCAACCGATGCACTCTATGTGTTAACAAAACCGGAGTATGCACAAGCAGGAAATGCCGCCCGCATCATGGCCGTGGTCGCGGTGTTGCGCTCGCTGTCACACTTGGGCCCACCGGTGTTCGATGGGCTAGGGCGACCCGACCTCACGTTGCGCTATCAGATTGTTGCTGCTGCAACACTGAGTACGTTGTTCGTTATTTTTGCTTATCTGTTTGGCCCCACCCTTGGCTTCACATCGGTGGCGCTGGCTTGGGCGGTTGGTTATCCCATTGCGTTCGCGGTGCTCGCGGTGCAATTGGTCCGCTTGATTCACTTGCCGGTTGGGCAATTTTTTCGATCCATCGCGCCGATCCTAGCCATTGTGCTAGCGGCGGTGGCGGTCGGCCTGGTGGCCCAGCGAGCCTTGGCCGCGTCGACGCCATTGTTGCGGTTTGTGATTGTTGCCAGCACCATGACTGTTTTGCAGCTCAGCGGTTTTGGCCTGCTGTTGCGAACGCGAAATCGACCGAAAATGCCAGATGCTGCCAGTCGGTAGCAGCCCGGCCCCTTGCGGATGCAGGCGGAATCGGCAATACACACCAACCCTATCGTATGTCTGCTGCTGACGCGTCGACTTCACCTGTATCTCAACCGTTGCCATGTGACGCGGTCGTGTTGCTTGATGCAGCATTAG
>JAYWHS010000511.1:0-3623 GCA_043777635.1 Kofleriaceae bacterium
CATCCCTCGCCGCATTGACCTATCGCCAATGACCTCGTTAGTCCGTAAAATCGCCGTTGGCATCTTCACACTTGATCTAGACCGCCCCGTTGAACTTCACGGCTTTCGTGTCCTAGTGAAAACTGCAAAACAAAATCCGTTGGTTGACAAGCAAGTCCCAACCGCCGAATTCAATGTCACCCTCGAAGTACTTGCGGTTGACGCAAATCAGCCGTCGACGTGGTTGGGTCAAAAAGTCGAGCTTGGAGCGCACCTCAAAGGGACGATTTCGGTTCCGTTGCCGCTACAGCTATAGGCGTACTACATCGCAATCCGATGCCTCTCCACTCCACCGAGCTGATTGGATCTCGATGCGAACCTCGCATCGTTTCAGGAATATCACCGCCGCGTATCGCGCGGCCACCAGGCACCGACTCCCAACCGTTTGCGTCGACAAAAACGGTTTTCGAACAAGCCGTGACCTCCACCGGATCAACACAATCTCCGCATAACGGAATCGTCGTCGTCGCACATTCGCGGACCCATTCATCGGCATTGCCGCCCAAACCGCGCACACCAGTGGCCGATTTGTCGTTAGGATATTCGTCGATGGGTGCCATCCAGCTGGCTAATTTGCCCTTCGGCAGCGGGCAATGTACGTAAAGACAACGCGCCGCAGTCTTGGAAAAATTGTTACCCCACGGGTACCGACGGGTTTGACCAGTAAGCGGTTCAACGCGGGCAGCGTATTCCCACTGCGCATTCGTCGGCAATATTTTCCCCGCCCACGCACAATACGCATCTGCCGCCAGGGGTGAAACATCATCCATCGGCATACGTTCTTCGCCTTTGCGAGCACTGAAGATCCGTTCAACGCTTGGCACATAGTCATCGACCCGCTTGAGCAGCTTGCCATTCTGAAACACGTCAATTGCCCAGTCTCGGGTTTCAGTCGATTTCGCGTATTCGCCAGGCCCAGGCGGACACATATCCGGCCCAATCTCATTGCACTTGAGGCCATGCTTGTTGTCGTTAAGAAACATTGTAAACTGCGCGCGCGTTACTTCGAACTGGTCGATAAAAAATGGCGACAGCGTAACTTTTTGTTGTGGATGCTCAGCCGGCCCGCCTTCGCCATCGGGCGAGCCCATCAAATAACTGCCGCCTGGTTCAAAACACATGGGCGACGGATCACGATCAGGCACGGGCGCATAGGCCGCTTGACAATCCGGCCCACGATACGGCCCGGTCGGCGCCGGCATTCCTTGCACCAACGGTGCAGCAATCGTCGACGGCAGCGTTACCGGTGCGCCCTCGACCCGCGCAGGCGCCGTGGGCGGCGGTGCTGCGTGCGTGGCAGCCTTGCGTTCACTGCTACACCCGCTTGCGCCGACCATCACAGCGACCACGATCACCACACCCCGCAGCATCCCCGATACGTGCATGCATTACCCTACCGACGCACATCAGATGCGTCAACCATCGCCGCCGTGAAGGTCACTTTTCTGTCGGTTCCCACCAGCCGCTGCATCGACAACGCTACTCGCATAGCGTCACCGTGTTACATGCACACAATGCCAAGCGTCGTGAGTTGCGCGCGCAGCAGCGCAGGGACAGCACCGAGTTGGCTAAATTCTACCCGCACCGCTTCGGGCAACCGGCCAGCAACCGCATAAGGTGCCAGCACACGGAGTAGCGCTTGGGCGTTGGGTTCGCTGCACTTCAGCGCATCGGCCGAGCCTGGCGGATCAAATACCCAGCGCAGCACGAGGTTGCGCTGATGCGCGACGGCCGCGCGTGCAAGCTCCGTATAGATTACGCCAAAACGTTGAGCGCCCTTGGCATCGAGTGTCACTTGGCCAGGGATAACGAACGCAGCGATGTCGCCACGCGCCACGAGGGCAACGGTATCAGCAATGGATTCGGCAAATTCTTCGTCGGTGGTCACAGGGTGCCTTTGTCAGGTTTAATTTGGCGTTGCGCGCTGGGTTACTTCCCATGCCGCAAGCATGGCCAAAAATTCATCAACGTTCATATCGCAGTCTTGCAGCACCAAGTTTGTATGGGCGCGTGGCGAACCGCCTGAGCCTGCGAACTTGCAACGCACGAAGGTTGCGCCGGAGAGGTCGCGGCCCTTCCAGCCGGTGCGGCTGAAATCGCAGTCTTCAAAGCGTGCGCCGGCGGTGGTCGCGAGGTGTTCCATGTTAGACGTGCCGATCGAATTATCGCAAAAATCGCAATATTTGAATATCGCATTGGTGAACGTGGCATCTTGCAACTGTGTATTTTGAAACACGCATTTTTCGACGCGTGCGTTTTCCCACTGGCTTCGGAAGAGTTCACAATTGGCAAACTTGCACTCGCGCAGCGATGCCGTTTGAAAATGCACAATATTGATATTGCAGTCATTGAAGTCGACGCGCAGTAACATCGTGGCATCAAGGTCGGCATTTGGGAGACTGCATTCCGTGAACTCGACGTCCGTCAACGTTGCACCAGTTGCGTTGGTAGCTACACGACAATGTTCCACGATAACGCGGTCCAACTCGGCGAAAGCAGGCAATGCAAATCTCTTGTCGCGCAATGTTTGATTTTTCACCACCAGCTTTCCTGTCCCCGTTTTGCCGCGTTTCAGCCATTCTTCATGGGCACGTAACGTTGCAAAGCTTAGCTCTCCGACGGACACCTTCGGTGGGCCATGCTCCGCCAGTTCCTCCGCGTTAATGCGCGGCATCTCAGCAGCGTACGCAGCTTTGAGCGCAGCGAGTTCGCGTAGCTTAAGTTCGCAAGTGGATGCGAGATAGCGCGCTCGATTCGTTGTCCGATACGCGCGTCCATGTTCCGTGTACTCGGTGGCCAAAATTTCAAGCTGGCCCGGAACGACAAACTTTTGTAGTTCGGTGGCGCACGTTAGTGCGCGGGTTAACTGCCCCCCTGTCGGCCATTGCTGGTGCGTGAGCCCTGACGGATTCAGTGAAATCTCCGAGCTAAGACGATCGATCTCAACCATCAACTGCCACGGTTCGATAATGTGCGACGGCCCGTGACTCGTCACATGGTAAAGGGCCAAGTCGATCTGTGGATCATGAACCGTCCAGCTCACCAGTCGTCGTCGCTGACCGCATTTCAGACAATGGCATTCTACGCCAAAAGTCGAAAGCTCCTCCGGACTCCGGTTCGGACGGCCTGTGGACTTATAATTTCGCATGTCAATTTTGTACGTACCGCAGGTCCCGCATGGCATGAGCGAAAGTGCAAATTCCATCTCTGAGATCGACTGTGCCACCCTGCGCGGTTCAATCGTGGTGAGCTGAATCAAGTTCTCGGGCAACACAACGTCATTGCTCATGGCTTACCACCCAGAGCGTCGCGCCCATGCTGCGCCTGCTGCGCCACATACCGTTGCGCCGTTTCAAAGAACTTGCGGTACGCATTGTCAATAAAGCCGCGACGTTTTTCCGACAGCTGCGCGTAATTGACCTCGATGATCGATTGCGGCTTTGCGCCTTCAATGTTCGCGTGACCACCCTCTTGCGCATTCATGGCCACGGCTTGCTCGTAGGAGATGCGGATTTTTCGGTCACCTGCCTGAATCAATTGCATCAAATCGCGTGCAAGCTTGAACTCCGCCACGAGTGTCGTGT
>JAYWHS010000512.1:0-3621 GCA_043777635.1 Kofleriaceae bacterium
GCGCCGAGATAGTCGGCAAAGATGAATTCGTCAGGGCGAAAATCGAGCATGCCTCGGCCGCCAGTGTCCCAGCGTAACCAAAATGCCAGTGAGTTGGAAAGGCCGCGGTCACTGCTCTTGTAAATATCAAGATCAACGCCGAGCGTCCATGCGCCGTAGAGGTGGCCCAACGGCCAGATCAGGCCGGCGAGTGCGTCGTGACGCCAAATCCCAGTGCTGCGGTTGGCGTCGACGAACCGATAGCTAGGTTGATAACGCAGCGCGAACACCGGGCCGCGCAGGGGTTGCCATTCCAACAAACCATACCAGGCAAACTGGGCCAAGGCCGTATCGATTGACGCACCGTCGGAATTACTCCAGCCTTCGAAGCGCGCCGACAACCGCTGATCTGCCAAAGGTTGCCAAAGTACTAAGCCGCTGGCTTGCAATTGCAGCGGATGATCGTTGCGATATCGACTAAAAATTAATGGATCAGCATCGGTGGTGATAGGTATTGGGGCTTGTGCCGCCACTACGGCTAATGCCGGCACGATGCGCCAACGTCGGGACAAAAAGATTGGACGTTTAGCTAACAAGCTGCCCCGAGCCATCCAACCTTGGGTATCTGCGTCGGTGCCGTGGCCAAGTAGGGCGTCTGCGGTCCATGCCACGCCTGCGAACCCGCGTCGAGAATTCACCAGTACGCGCATGGTTTCGGTGGCCCCCGTGCCGAGGACTTGGCGGCCGCGCACGCTGAGCAAGGCAAAACCGTAGCGATTGGCAGCGCGTGCTTGGATGGATACTTCAATGCGCGAATTTACATCGGCCAGATCACTTTCTAACTCGCCGAGCGATTCGCGGCCCGCTAATGTGAGCACCGAATAGGTTGGGCCCGGTGGCGCTGCGCTAGCTAGCAGTTGCGGCGTGCTACGCCAGGGTGCTGTCCAACGCGGTGCCGGATCGAAGTTCGGTGGTGGCGATGTAGCCGCAATGGACGTGGTCGCTGGCTCGATGTTGGTCGGTGCAGCGGCGTTGACGTTGGCACTGCGACGCTGGATGTGCAGCGCTACGGTGCCGTGGGTAGGCGTTAGTTCAACCGTAACGGGGCCGGGTTGCCAAATCGCGATTTCGTATTCGCTTGGTGCAGTGAGTACACTGGTTCGGTTGCTAACTACTTTGATGCTGGGGCTTACAACGCTACTTACGGCGAACCAGCCGGGTTGGGACACACCTTGAACGTCGACGGTAATTGCATCGTAGGGCGACGCGTAGCCAAGCGCAGTGATGTGCAAGCTGGTTGGCCCCAGTGTGGTGATTCGCACCGGGCGCTTCGGTTGCGCCAAAAATGTCGGACGCGGTGACATCAGCGCGGAAATTTCAACGCCGTTGGCATCGAGTAAACGTAACGCGAGTTTAGATCGCGGTGACAGCAATGCAACTTCGAGTTGCATTGGTACATTGATGGGCGCTTGGAACGTTACGGTTTGGCGCTGGCCTGCCGCGAGGCTTGTCGATTCGCTAGTTTGATTTCGGCGAATGTTGACGGTGCAGTCGCCGTTGCGCTCCGGCGCACAGAACAATTCGATGGCAGCTGCATCTTGATCGCGCAGCGTTAATGATTGGCCGGCATCTAGGACGACCCCGTGATGCGCTGGCCATGGTGCTGCCAGCAGCGCGTGGCGTATTTGGTCCAACGGCTCGCGATTGTTGGTAGTAGGTAGCCACACGCTTTCGTAGCCAGCCTGGGCCGAAACACTGCGGAGAGTATCCCACTGGGTGATCGCCAGCGTTTGCAAGACCGCGCGCTTGGCCGCAAATTCATTGACCGACGCGAGGGTTTGCGCAATCACATACGCCAAGGGTGCCACCGCCGGTGTCGGGTATTCGAGCACCCATTGCAGCGCAGCGAGGCGTACTGCGTGGTGCGGGTGTTGGCCGAGATTTAGCAAATCGTCGACGGTTGGTGCACCGAGGTAGCGTCGGTATAACCGGTGGAGGGTGGCTACCGCAGGTGTGGTTGAATTCTTGGTCAGCAATTCGGCGATGAGTGCGGCTTGATCTGCATCGGTCAACGCGACATCTAAGGTGGCTGCAGCCTCGACCGGCGCAAGCATGGTGCCGGCGATCACCGGGCTAGTGGCTGGTTGCACCGGCAAAAACTGCGCGGTGGTTTGCCCTTGTAGATTGGCAAGAGTGGCACGGTAGCGCTGCATCAGATCTTCGCGCAGCGTGAAGCCGGCTAACACTGTCAGGTCGATGCGAGCGGCCGCGATCAAGCCTTGGGCGGCGAGTAGCTCGGCGCGATCGAGTCGAGCTGTGACATCGTTGCCGTCGGTCGTAAGTTGCCGCGACAAGGCGGTGATGCGGGTTAGGACTTCGGGAAATGCGAGTGACGCATGGTCGAACTCGCCGGGTGTCGCCGGCGTGTCACCGATGGCAGTCGTGCGAGTGGCTGCAGGTGCCAATTGTTTGAGCCGTAACAATCCGCCGGGGCGCGCTTCGCTGGTGATTACATTGGTGCCTGGCGCAAACGCCAAGGCAATGGTGGGTAGATCGGCTAACGCCGTGCCATGTTGTAAGGACACGGCATTGGCAACGAGTCGTTTCGCTACCGCTGTGATTTGAAAGGTTTGGCCACCGTTCGCGATGAGCGTCACGCTCGCGGTACGTTGGTCCGGGTGCGCTGCCATGACCGGCCTAAAATCGATGAGCACGATGGAGGCGTTGGCGACGGTAAACTGCTGGGCTAATGAGGTATCGACGAACAAGCGTCGTACGACAGTGCTAGTTTCGACGATGGGCCCCCGCGCAATTGCGAACAACGCATTTGCGACTGCAATGGTATGCGGCCCAGGCGCGAGGGCTAGCACCACGGTGCCGGTGGTGTCACGGGTAGCTAGTGTGTAGCTATGGCCATCAATCTTGATGTCTGGAAACCGGACAGCTATAGGATCGCGGCCAATGTCAAGGCGTAGTAGTGGCAGCCGTAGGTCGCCTGGGCTGGCATTGCGGAGGGTAATGGTGTGGGGTTGGCCATCGAGCGCAAGGGCTATCGCGTTGGCGCCTGGCACGTCGCTACTGGTTATGTCGGTGGATGCTGAGATAGCTGGTCCGGCACTGCGTGGCATCGCCCACAGTTGTTGACTTGCAGCAGCGTTTGCGCCCGATGCCGGTACCGCCTGCCACGCTGCCGCGCGCTGAGCGGCAAGGTACGCGGTGCGTGGATCGTTGTGCCAAGGCGCGTGTTGCCATGTTGCCCGGGCAGTTTCAACGTCGGTGTGACGATTGTGTTCATCCATGAGTTCACTCTGTGCCAAGCCGTGCTGCAACACGATGCGATCACATCGTTGGGCCAGCCACGGCTGTAACCCAACCGGCAGTGTTGAGGCCTGCATCGCTGCGATACACAACGCCACTTGTGATTCGGCGCTGGCCGGCGTGTAAACTTGTAATAACATCGCAACCGCGTCGATCGTCGGGTTGGCCACATGGCCGTCGCCACGCAACGCGGTTTGCATCGTGCGGTAGACAGTGGCGTCAGCGTCGGGCGCAGCGTCCCGCCACCGTGGTTGTCGGACGATCACGCGGACCCGAGTTACGATTGCGTCAGTTGCCGCCGTAGGTGCAGCGTGCAGCGCCACC
>JAYWHS010000513.1:0-12832 GCA_043777635.1 Kofleriaceae bacterium
CCGCGCAACGACCGCTGCTAATCATTGATTGCACCACCCAGATCATTCATCTGCCGCTGTTGCAGCCGCTGCTTAGCGCTGATGCTGGCGCGGTACGCATTGCCGTCGATCCGCTTGATGGCCAGTTCGCTGGTGCACTGTGGTGTGCGCCGACCCAACGCGCGGCCATGGTGGTGCAGTTGTTGTCGTCAGGTACCAGCAACGATGCACTTGATGGCACAACCGTCGCTGCAGCGATGGCCACGTATGGTCGTCAACAGCTCAGCTCACCGGCAAACGCCGAACATGGCCAAGCCGCCGTTGCAATACCGCACGGTGCCATCGCTCGACATCCGGCGGTGACCGTAGCTGATCGCCAAGCCGCGATTCACTTTTTGTTTGGCCTAGTACGCAAAGCGCAAGATACTTGGCTCATTCGCACGGTGAATCGTCGGGTGTCATATCCGTTTACACGGTTACTACTTCCGACCACGATCTCGCCAAACATGATTTCGATCGCGGTTTTCATCATTGGTGCCATCGGTTGCTGGGTCCTGGCGCAGCCAACCTACCTTGGCGGCGTGGTTGGCACCCTGTTGGTGTTGTTCGCTGGCTATCTCGATGGCTGCGACGGCGAAATCGCACGCATTCGGCTTGAGAGTTCAAAATTAGGCGCATGGATCGATACCATCGCCGACGAAGTCACCACGGTCTTGTTTTTGATTGGCAGCGGGTTGCATGTGTACCGCCAACTCGGCGACCCGTGGATCGGCTGGTCGATCGTGATCGGTACCATCGGTGCAGTGCTGTCAATTTACATCATCTATTACTACTTGATCGTCGTTGCGCATTCTGGCAATAGCCAGGATTATCCATCGGCGCAAGGCGGCATCGCCAGCGTGCTACGAGTTTTGGTGCAACGCAACATCATCAACTTGGCGGCCGTGGCTTTCGCGTTGATCGATCGCATTGAGACGCTATATTTTCTCACCACGTTGGGCGGGATTGTCACCGCAGTCATTCTTATTCCGGACCACCTTGCGTTGCGTTGGAAGCGACGGCGGAGCACGACATGATTCATCAAGCTGCAATTCTGGCTGCTGGCAAAGGCAGTCGCATTCGAACCTCCGACGACGATTTGCCCAAACCGTTGCATGTAGTGGCGGGTGCACCGCTGATTCGGCGCACTATCGAGTCGCTGGCCGCCGCTGGTGTTACCAAAGTCGTGGTGGTGGTGGGCTTCATGGCCGATACCATCCGCGCGGCGGTCGCGAGCGATCCAGTGCTAAGCGCTGCCAACTTCGGTGTCGAGATTGTCTTCGTTGATAACCCCGAGTACGAAAAGTCGAATGGCGTTTCGGTCATGGTGGCGGCAGCGGTGTTGACCGGGCCCTTCATGCTTTCGATGTCGGATCATGTCTACGATGCTTCGGTGGCCGCTAGGGTTGCACGCGCTGATATGGACATAGCCGATTTATACCTAGCGGTTGACCGTCGGGTCGCGGAAGTCTACGACATCGACGATGCCACCAAGGTTGCAACCCGCGACGATAAGATCATCAACATCAGCAAACAACTCACTGCCTACGATTGCATTGACTGCGGTGTGTTCGCGGTATCGCATGGCTTGGTCGCCGAGCTGCAAAAGGTCTACGACCAACGCGGTGATTGCTCGCTGTCCGACGGTGTTTTACAACTGGCCCATCGCGGGCGGGCTTGTGTCGTCGATATTGGTGACGCTTTTTGGCAAGACGTCGACACCGCCGATGCCTTGATTCGGGCTGAATCCGAGCTAACGCGCCTGGCGATTCGCTAAACTACGTTCGCGCAACCAGGTCAGCATGGCTGGCCCCACGACCAGCGCCGCGACGACACAGGTGACCTCGCCGATCATCGCAGCAAGTCCAAAAGCGCGAATGCCGCCGTTACTCGACAGCAGCAGCGAGCCATAGCCCACCATGGTAGTGAACGAACACAACGCGACCGCGCCGCCGGTTTGCTCCATCACGTGGCGGGGGCCAAGATGCCCATCTTCGCGATCGCGGGTGGCGATGTTCACTGCGTATTCGATGCCGATACCGATGGTAATGGGCAAGGCGATTAAGTCGAGAAAATGCACACGGATGCCGAGTAACGCACACACCGCAATCATGGCCGTGATGCCTAGTGCGCCACAAAAAAGAGTCACCACGCCGTAGCGCCCAAAGCCCACAGCAAACCCGATGGTGCCGATCGCGCCGAGTAGCGCGACCAAAATGAGGATGGGTGCGTCGCGCTCCATGACATTGATGATGTCGGCGATCACTAAAGATTCGCCGCCGATTTTCGCGTTGGCCGGTAACTGTAAGGCGCGGATTTCCCGAGCGAAAGCCAACCGGTCATCGACCATCCAGGTTTTGAAACGCGGTGAACCTTTGAGTAGAATCAGCCGGCCGACGGTGCCGTCTTGTTCAACGAACGGCCACGATAATTCAGGCGGGGCATCACTAAATTGCAGCGCGCGTAAATTGGCAGGCGGACGCAACGAGTCGAGGGTGGCGCGTTCATCGTCGTCGAGCGCAGCGAGTGAATCATCGTTGAGCAGGGTTTGCACCTCGGCCAACAACACAAGTTTTTCGGTTTGTTGCAACGGCACCAAATCCGCTACGCTTCGCAATTCCATGAGTAACGCAGCGTCCTGGGGGCGGGCAGCTTCGGTGCGCCGCAGCGCCGCGATCAGTGGCGCAACGTCCGTCGCCTGGTCGAGCCCAATCACCAGTTGGTTCGATAACCCTTGAAATAATTTGGGGTCAAATGTCGCTTTTAGTTCGGCGTCCAATGCTCGCGTCGCATTAATCGCCGCGCTGCTTGACTGCAAATCGCGCCAATCTTTAATAAAGGGGTCACCGGCGGCGAAGCGCCATGTACTTGCGCTACACACGATGGCCGCGACAAGGCCGCCGATCGCGACGGTGCGTGGCGCGAACGGCACAATGCGGGCGAGCCAACTGCCGATGCGCGGTGGTGGTCCGACGCGGATCCGATGCTTGCGATCAAGCATGATGAGCGCGGCAGGTAACACGGTGAACGCTGAAATCCAGCAGCTCACCATGCCGATGCCGGCGATGATGCCGAAGTGCCGAAATCCGCGAAAATCGGTGAGGGTCAACGAGCCATAGGCAAGCAGTGCGGTGATGGTCGCGGCCAACGTGCCACGGCCGGCACCAGCGAATGTGCGGGCCAGTACCGCAACCCGGTCGCTGCCGTCACCGCGCTCGGCGGCGGCTCGATGTTCTTCGAAGTACCGGGCCAAAAACATCAGCCCCGCGTTGACGCCGTTGCCGACGACAATAGCAGTGAGAAATGCACTCATCACATTGAGCTGCCCGATGAAAACCCAGGTCAATGCAAACGTCGCAAGCACGCCGACGGCTAGCGACCACAACACACAAAGTACGGCGAGCCCTGAACGATAAAAAAGCCATAATGCGATGCCGCACAAAAACACGGTGATGAGGCCCGCCAGCGCCATGCCCGAAAGCACGGCATCGTGCTCGTACGTGGAGACCGTCACTGTGCCAGTTAGTTCGACCTCGATGCTGGGGCTTACGTGGGTACGCAGTGTAGGTTGTAGCTGCGCGAGTGCCGCAAGCAATTGTTTGCCGTGCCCAACATCCGACGACGAAAATGTTGATTGCAAAATAAATAGTGCAGTGGTGCCATCTTGCGATTCGAGCCGGCCTGGATTGTGGGCTTCGACCTCAGCGTCGTGCAGTCGCTTTTTGAGGTCTTCGAGTTTTTGGTCGTTTTGGGCAGCTGCGGCATCGTCGTCATCGTCGAGCGAAACATACAGTGGGTTCGCTGCCAATTTGGCTTTGCGGATCTTGTTTTGCAATGCATCGCGCGCAGCAGTTAGATCTTCGAGGCTGACAAACAAGAATCGATTGTTCCAAAAATACTGCCGAGCAACCGCGGAGTCGCCGCTGATGTTGGCAACCAAGTCTTTGGGTAGCGTGGCTAATTCGCTGGCCATCAGGCTGCGGGCGGTTTGCAGCAGCGCCGCAGTCGGCGCTTTGACGACCACAAACACGGTGCCGAACGCACGCGCGCGTTTTTGCAGTTCTCGCAAGTCACGCACCGATGGCTGCGATGGCGGTAGCAAACTCGATAGGTCTGATTTTACTGGCAGCCGCATTGCCAACAATCCGCCGCCTATTGCGACCGCGAGCGAAACAATCAGGACCAGCGCTGCATAACGATGCAGCCAGCGGGCATAACGAGTACTAACGTTATCGGACATGCGCGGGCTGTTCTTACCTTGACGTCGGCCAAATTGCGCCAAATTGCGCTACCTAATTGTTGCGAGGCAAAGTAGCGGTAGCCGGCTGACGTCGGCTGTGGTAGGCGAAGCCGTGCAGCGAAAATTACTTGGTTTTTTGATCGTTATGGTTGGCTGGTTTTGTGCCTCCAGTTGCGGTGACAATGTGCCCGGGCAGATTACCGTGCTGGTGCCGGCACCATGGTTGGATACGGTCGCTGATATGATTCGGCTCACTCCGTACCACGGCTTTACCGTCGCTGTCGGTGACGAAACCACGGCGCCCAGTTCGGGCGTAACGATTGTAGTCACCGCCGATCCGGCGATCACCAGCGCCGAGAGTTACCAATTGCTTGCCGTCCCGAACAATGCGCAAGCGCAGCGCGTGCATGCGAACGACCTGCTGGGCGCACAATATGGCGTCGCCCATGCACTGGAAAATCTTGGATTTCGGTTTCGCCATCCGACCGATACGTTTGTGCCGTGGGCGCCGACGCTTGACGTCGCAGCAGCCAGCTTTGGTGTCGTGCATCGGCCCGAGGTTCGGGTTCGTGGCCTGCACTTGCACACGCTTCACCCTATCGAAGGTTATTTTGCTGCCTGGGAAACCGGTCGCGAAAACTTCAATGACTTCGAGCGCATTGTCGATTGGGTAGTAAAAAACCGTGGCAACCTGATTCAGTATCCTGGTCTCGACGACATTATGGAACCAAGCCGCCACGCCGAGTGGAAGGCCGATACTCAAGCGCGCATCGAGCTAGCGCATCGCCGTGGCATCAAAATCGAGTTGGGCATGCAGTTGTTTGGCAGCAGTAATTTGCAGTTGGCATTTGACTTGGCCGACGACAAAACCGGCATGGTGCCAGTTGCTCAGGAAATTGCAGCACGCATGCCGTTGATCACCGATGGTCTGCCGTTTGATCGCTACTCGTTAAGTTTTGGTGAATTCTTTGGCGCTGAGCCGCAAAAATTTGTTGATTCGGTAAATGCGGCGGCGGCTGACCTGCGGCAACGCGCACCAAATGCCGAGCTGCATGCGGTGGTCCACGTTGGCGGTAAACAACGCGTCGATTTTATGGGGCAAAATCTGATCTACTACTTCTTGGTCAAGTTTGCCGACCCAGCCATCGTGCCCGACATCCACACCGTCATGTATTACAACTTGTTCGAGAACGCTGGCGGCGCGTATCACTCGGAAAACTTTTTTGAGCATCGCGATTATTTGATTGAGCGCCACTGCGCCAATCAGCGGGCTGCGTACTTTCCAGAGACCGCGTATTGGGTGTCATTCGACATTTCGTTGCCGCAATTTTTGCCGCTGTATGTTCGGAATCGCTGGCTTGATCTGCGTAAATTGCGCGAAGCTTTGCCGGCCCCGTGTCGGCAACTCGACGAGCAAATTTTATTTTCAAGCGGCTGGGAGTGGAATTACTGGCTCAATGACTACACCGCGATGCGGGCAAGTTATGAATTGCCGGAATCACCACAGGCGCTCATTGAACAGGCCTTTGGTCGCGACCTTGGTCCTAAGGCTGCCGCATTAATTGCCGAACTCGCCGACGTGCAAATGGCGAATCTAATGGGTAAACGCCTTACCGCGTACTTTGCCAGTCGTGATCTGTCGGCCGACATTGGTGATCAGCTGGGCATTATCTCGCAACCAGATCGCATCACGTTTGAAGAACTAACTCCGCTTGCACCGGCCGACCGAGTGGTGTTCGAGCGCGATGTGTTGGCTAACATTGATAGTTACGTCGACGAATTGGATGGTTTTTCAAAACGTTTAGCTGCGCTCGGCCTCAAAGACTCGCGCTGGCTCGCTGAGTTGCGCGATGGCATCGCTATCGATAGTGTGCGCGGGCGGTTTACCACGGCGCTGTATCGCAGCCAGCTGGCCCACCTGAATGGTCAGGATCCAACAATACAACATGATGCTGCGCTCGCGGCGTTGGCGCAAGCACGCCGAATCGTAGCAGGGCGCCACGGCGATTTGCATGATGGTCGACCGCGCCTGCGTGTCGAGGAAAACAACGCGACATTCTATCTGTATGGGTATTTGTTTATGGCTGATACGCTGTGCTTTTGGGAGCGTGAGCTGCGCCAAATGGAGCTACAGATTGGCTTGTTCGATGGCGCTGCACCGTCCTGTTTGTTGTGACCAGCGCGTCGACCAAAGTGTCGGAAAAGCACACAATTGGGGCCGGCGGGGGGTGGTGAAAATCCAACACCCCCGTCGACAGGCATAGATCTTGTTACGAAATGTTGCGCAACTGCAATAATCGCACACCAGTCATATTTTTCGTGTTGGCCAAAGATCCAAGTTGGTGTAGACCGCCCAAATGGGAAAACAACGAGTCGATGTTAAGCCAGCAACCGGTAAACTAGGTGTCTTGATGCCAGGCATGGGCGCGGTAGCGACCACGTTCATGGCAGGAGTAATTGCGGCGCGCCGTGGATTGGGCAAGCCGATCGGCTCGCTCACTCAAATGGGTACCATTCGCATTGGTAAGCGCAGTGACAACAACTCGCCCAAAATTCAAGATTACATTCCAATCACAAGCATGGACAACATCGCGTTCGGTGGCTGGGACATTTTCCCAGACAACGCATACGAAGCCGCACTACGCGCTGGCGTGTTGGAAAAAAGCTTGTTAACCGAACTCAAAGAAGAGCTCGTTGCGATCAAGCCGATGACGGCGGTCTTTGAGCAAGCTTACGTCAAGCGCCTTACTGGCCCCAACGTCAAAACCGGTACATCCAAGATGCACCTGGCCATGCAATTGATGGAGGACATCAAGCAATTCAAAGCCACCAACAATTGTGATCGCTTGGTCGCGGTGTGGTGCGGTTCAACCGAAGTTTATCGCGAAGCCGGTGAAGTTCATCAAACTCTCGCACTGTTCGAAAAAGGCCTCGAACTTTCAGCGGATGCAATTTCACCTTCGCAAATCTACGCGTACGCATGTCTGAAAATGGGCGTGCCTTACGCCAACGGCGCGCCAAACCTTTCAACCGACACGCCAGCGCTGATGGAGCTTGCTAAAAAGCAAGGCTTGCCACTTACCGGCAAAGACTTCAAAACTGGCCAAACACTGATCAAGACCATTTTGGCGCCAGGCTTCAAAGCCCGGCTACTTGGCCTCGAAGGTTGGTACTCCACCAACATCTTGGGTAACCGTGACGGCGAAGTGCTCGACGATCCAGAATCGTTCAAGAGCAAAGAAGTTACCAAGCTCGGCGTGATCGATACGATTTTGCAACCAGAACTGTACCCAGATCTGTACGGCAACATCAGCCACGTTGTGCGCATCAATTACTACCCACCACGCGGCGACAACAAAGAGGGCTGGGACAACATCGACATCAAGGGTTGGCTTGGCTACCCAATGCAGATCAAGGTTAACTTCTTGTGCCGCGATTCGATCTTGGCTGCACCACTGGTGCTCGATTTGGCGCTGTTCATGGACTTCGCTCATCGTGCTGGCATGAGTGGCGTCCAAGAATGGTTGTCCTTCTATTGGAAGAGCCCGATGGTACCTAACGCGGGCATGAACCCAGAACATGACTTGTTCATTCAGTTGATGAAACTCAAGAACACCTTGCGTCACACCATGGGTGATGATTTGGTGACTCACCTAGGCGACGAGCACTACGATTAGAGAGCGCCCACGAACCGATCCACGCGTCGGGCTGCGTTGTCGTTGCGCTTCCGGTCCTCATTGGCAAGAGCCAACTGCGGTCCGGGTCTCACTCCGCCTTGCCGGACGCGTGCCTCGGTTTTGGGCACGGTTGCGGGCCCCGGATTTCGGTAGACTCGGATTTCGGTAGACTCGGATTTCGGTAGACGCGGATTTTTTACATTTTATCGACAGTGATGCGCTCTTTGGGAAACTGAAGGGCGCATTTTAGTTTTCGGCGCGTTTTGGCGTCTGATGACCCGGGTTGGGGTTCCGACGGCGAGCGAGCCTAACCTACGGTAGTTCGTCTCGGTGAGTGCAGTTCAACCAGCCTGCGAGAGCTTTGCCTAGGTGACTTGCCCAAGCGCCGTCGACCGCTAGGTTGTCTCGATTGTAGGTAGGATCGTGTTTCGACGACGGGTCAAATTCTTCAACGACCACGACTTGAACTGCACTGCGCAACTGAATTTTTACGCCACGATGGCCATAGTCATCGTGGTTGTAGAATGAAGTCACGGCAACTACGGATGTCGAAGTGACTTGGGTTTTGCCTACAAACCACGCATTGCGCGGGCCGCTTGCCAAACATCCTTGCTTGGTCCAAACCTCGCCAGTTTCATCAAACGCCCAAAGTGCAAAACCGCCAACGGTTAATCCTTGGCGCTTACCCCGGCGTTGCAACTCGTTTTGTTTGGCCGCTACCTTGGCAACGGGCACTGATTGGTGGCGTAGTAGGTTCGAACCAGAGGCGTTGACTTCATACTCGCCGAGCCACGCCTGTGCCGGATCCGAAGTGTCCCACACGAACAAGTTCGCCGAGTCCGAGATTTGCTCAATCAAATCTGGCGTTGCGACGTCGTCGTCGGCGAGTGCGTCAACGAGTGTTGATGGTAGCGAGCCCACGTTGATAAATTCGATTGCAACCAATGCCTGTAATTCGTCGCCAGTCTGCGCTAGGCCATTCGAGGCGGCTTTGATTGCTACCTGCAGTTTAGTGATATTGGCCACTGTTCGTTGGGTGGCCGCTTCACTGCCCACCGGATCGCAACGCCAACGCAACGTTACTTTGCGACCGTGAGCTTTTGCAGCTTGCGCAAGTGTGACAAGCGTTTGGGTGAAGCGAGCTTGCCCAACCAGGCCAACATCGGTTTGTCCTGCGACCTCGAACGCCGCAATATCTCCGCGTGCTACCAGTGCCACTGTGTCAGCGATCGAACGCACGAAGTCTTCATCACTCGATAGGCTCATGGAGCCACGTTAGCATATCCCACCGAGCGTTGACGGCAGCCACTGCGTCGGTTGTTCGTAGGCGGCGCAGCCTAATGATCTAACCACATAATTTAGTCCGGCCAAGCGACATGATCTTCGCGCAGCAACTCGCTCAGTAGTTGTTCTTTAGAAACATCGCAGTCCTTGATTGTTAAACCGTTGGTGTCGCGTGGGGCTCCCACCGCACTGTAGATTTCGTCGTCGGATTTCATGAACTTGCAGCGAATGAACGTCGCCCCGGCCAAGTCGCGACCACGCCAGGTTGTATTGCGAAGATCGCAATCTACGAAGGTTGCACCGGCAGTGGTGGCAAGTTCGCTAAATCCTTTGGTTGCCCCTAAGTGTGTTCCTCGGAAATCGCTGTTTGCAACGATGGCGTTGTTCCACGTGCTGTCATGCAACGAGCATCGAATGAAATCCATTTTGCTAACTTTTGCATCGAGCCACTGTGCACGAAAAAACTGCGTGTCGGCGAATTTGCAACCTTGTGCAGTGACGGAGTTAAGGCGCGCAAGGTTAAAATTGCAGTCCTCGACATACAGGTCTACCCAACTACTGCGTTGCATTCGGCTACCTAGAAATAGTGTGTTGTGAAACTGCGACCTTACTATTTCGGCTTCCTGCAGCATTGCGTAACGGAAATCAGATTTCCGGAATTGGCAATCCTCGATGCGCACACCATTTAGCTCCCACGTCTGGTAATCGGTTCCTTCGTACTGCTTGTTGCTGACAACGAGTCGTTGCGAAGTGGCGGACTGCGCAACCAGCCACGCCTTGTGTTGCGCGACGGCGCTGACGGATAGTTCAAGCGAGCTCATGGGGTTTGGCCGTTCTTGTTGCTGGCGCTGGCGCTGTAGCGGTTAGCGGTTTCAAAGAATTTTCCGTACGCTTGGTCAAACAGTGCGCGCTTGGCGTCGGATAAGTCCGCATATTTTACCTGTAAAATATCATTTGGGTTTGCGCCATCTGGGATAACGACTTTGCGGCCCGACGTGCTCACGTCGGCATTCATTTGTTGCGCTTGTGCGACGGTGATTTTAACCGCCAGGAGGCCTTCGCGAATGTCTTCAACTACGTTCTTGGCCTTGCTGTACTCTTTGGCCAGATGGGTATCCATGACATCGTGGCCATCGGTCGAAAGCACAACGTCGATGTCGTGGAAAATGAGAGAACCAAGTGCGTGTTCTTCAAGGTGCGCCTGGCCAGTACGACTGTCACTCTTGCTTGAATCACGTTTGCGTTGTTGAGCATCTTGTCCACCAGCGGCGGGGCCGTCGCCACCTAGCGAACCGGTTACTTGATTGGAGGTCAGATTGACTTCAACCATTACCCCCAGCTTTTTCATGCGCGCAATTTGCTCGGGCGTTGCATGAGTGGCATGGCCGAAGCGCACCACAACTTCGGGCGGCAGCTTCCCGCCAAAGTTTTTAGCGATGCCATCAAGAGCGTCGAGTAATTGCCCGATGTTTTCCCGTGCCCGCACGACGTGGGTAAATTCGCCGTTGCTGTCAACCTGCCGATTGCGGTCGGTGGAAAAGTGGTTGCCGTTCACAACGTCAATGCCACCTTCGCCGACGTGGGGGCGAAAGACGACCGGCTCATTGCGCGCTTTGGCTAGCGAGAACAATGAACCAAACATTTGTTGAAATCGTTGCTGCCCATGCTCGTTGAACGCAAAGTATTCGGCGCCTGCAACATCGAGGCCTGCAACGTCGTCGCGTTTTGCCAGTTGTTTGACCAACTCACGCGACTCTTGAAACTTGGCTTCGGCGCTCATGCCTTTAGCTTGCGGCGAGATATCGCGCTGGTCGACCCCTTGGTCACGATCGCCAAAGTTATTCGACGTAATCATCGCGAGGTGTTTCACCACCAGCGCATCAATATCGTTGGCGAGTTCGGGGTGTTCACGTTTCGCGATTTCTTTGATGAACACCATTTGTTCAGGATCGAAACGTTCAACTAATTTTTTGGCGCTGTTACTTTGCTCAGTGTAAGTGATTTTGTCTTGTGCAAGCCGCACCAGGGTATCGATTGAATAACGATCGTAGGCAAACTGCTCGACGATGAGTGCCTTGGCTGTCCTGAGGTTTTTGAGTTGCTCTCGCTCGTCTTTGTTGAGGGGGCTGGTTTTCTCCTTGGCTTCTAATGCATGCAGGGTGGTTTCGTTGGCTGCAAATTCTCTGATGCGTTGTTGCACCACAGGTCGACCCTCGAAATGCTCGAGTAACTTGGTGCGCACTGGGGCGATCGTTTCACTGTCACCCATTACCTTGGAGCGTTCTTCAACCCCGTAGAAACGTTTTACTAGTTCATCGCGAATCTCGTATGCGCTATTGAAGTCGGTGTCGGTGCTTGATCGCAACGCCGCCTCGACCGCGTCCTTGGCAATTCGGTCAATATCTTGGCGGCGCCGTTCTTGAATCTCGGCGGGCGCATCTCGTTCAAGTTTCTGTTTAAGGTTTTCAATATCGCGCAGAGCTTTGGCTACGATCTCAAGAGCGTCACCAGATCCACCGCGCGTATCGATTGCGCCGTCTTCGCCCCGTTTGTGCAGTAACTTTTTAAGGTCTTTGTCGGACGAGAGGCTGTCCATCTCACGCAGCATCGGCTCCCAGTCCGAGACGTCGGTGGCGCTGCGTTTGCTGGATTTTTGCAGTTCATGCAGCATTGCGTCAGGCGCAACGTTGCCCATCCAGTGGCTATGCAAATCGGTTTGGCCGTGGCCAACGGATTCTTGTTGAAGCTGGCGCTTTGCTGCCTCCGGTGTGACGGGCTGATTTTTGTCCTTGGCTTCGGTGACGCCGGTGTTGCGCAGACCGCTTTCATCGCCGGTAACGTTCTTATTGACGCCTTTGTTAGATTCTTTGCTACTGCCAATAATTTTTTCGTAGGCTTTGAGTTGATCCGGATTCTTGGCCAGTGCCTTTTGCATCAACATTTCAAATTGTGGACCGTGGCGATGGCCATAGAGGGCTAAATCACGGAGGTACAGCACTTCTTTCGAATGGGCGTCCGCCATCAAATCGCGGACCATCAATTTAAGTTCTTCGCGCTGCATGTGCGCCAATTTTGCTTGGGCCTCAGGACTCAAGCCGGCCATATTTTCATGCCATTGCGGGAAGTCTTGTTTCTCGACGCGATTGTAGATTTCGCGCAGTGCGGTTTCGTCATGGCCGGTACGTTGGGCAATCTCACCCGCGACTTGTGTCCACCGTTCGATGAGTGCTTGTGCAACAGCTTTGTTTTCTGGTTTGCCTAGCTCGCCAGGGGCGTACTTTTTGAACTCGTCCATCAACGGGCCAAATTCAGGGTGCGCGGTCGGTTTGCTGTCCAAAAATGGAGCTAAAACTTCGTGATGTTTTTCGGCCACCATCTTGCGGAGATCCGCGCGATCAACTGGAATCCCTAGTTGTTTGGCGATGGTGTGGTCGGCCGGCGCAAGCACGGGCGCACTATCGGAAGGCGTCAACTTCGAGTGCGGCTGGCCCTTAATGTCACTTCCGGTGGCGGTGCTGGTGGTTTTCTCGTTGCTCAGTTTACCGTCCGTGATCGTCAATAAGTTATCGTCTGCGCCACTCGAAACGACTTTGTCCACGGCCGTAGTTTTGGT
>JAYWHS010000514.1:0-3607 GCA_043777635.1 Kofleriaceae bacterium
GCGTCGGTGATGTGGTCGCACCGCGGGCTGAACTGGTGGTCTTCGGCCCGGTGCTGGGAGTCGCAGCGCTGCTCGCTAGTCGCGCCAAAGCGCGATGCACTTGCTTGGGCAACGCAGCACTGGCCCGCGCATGACCATCGGGAAAGACCGCTGCTACCGAAACCTGATCAGACGTTAGATGCGCACGCACGGCGGTAGCCACGTCATTTTTGCGCAAGCGCCGGACGCGGTCGAGATATCCATGATGAAAGTCGGCATCGCCGGTCATGATGGTGTTCCAGCCCAAGGTGCGCGCGTAGCCAAATACAGTTTCTAATTGCCGTGTCCGGTCGGCTTCGATGGCGATCTTGGCGATTTCTAATTCATCGTGATGCAGCTCGGTGGCCAAACCAACCAATTGATCGACGATACCCGCAACCACGCGGCCAACATGACCCGGCTCGGTGGTAGCGGTAATCGCAAACAACCCTGGATCTTTGGTGGCATGCAGCTGGGCATACGCGCTGGTCGCTGCGGAAACTTCACTGCGCAAGCGCCGGGTTAACCGTGCCCCATCGCGTTGGCCTAACACTAGCGCCGCTACATCGAGCGCTGCAAAATCACGGTGGCGTAGCGTCGGCGCACGAAAGCCAAGCGTCACGTAGGCTTGATCGATATCGGCATGGCGCACGCTCACTCGTGGGCAAGTTTGCGCTGGCTCGGCAGCGCGGCGACGCACCACCTGCCCTGCCGGCATCGCACGAAAACGTCGCGTGCATTCGCGCATCACGGCTTCTGGATCGACGCCACCAGTAATTACTAACGCCAGATTAGCACCGACATACCACTGCCGAAAATAATCAACAGCGTCGCGCACCGATAACCCAGCAATGCTTTGCGCCGTGCCAATCACCGGCCGACGATACGGATGATGGGTAAACGCAGTTGCAAACATGCTGTGCGTTGCCAGTCGTAGCGGATCTTCGACGGAGTGTCGCAATTCGTCGAGAATTACATTTTGCTCCACTGCAAATGCATCAGCCGACATCAATGGTGTCGTCAGCGTATCAGCCACGCCATCCAACAACGTCGCAATCTGCCCCGCCGGTGCAACCGCATGCAGCACGGTGTGATCGAACGCAGTCCACGCATTGATCTCGCCGCCGACCGCAGCCACCGAACGCGTCAGTTCACCAACTTGATAACTGTTCGAGCCTTTGAACAACATGTGCTCTACCGCATGCGCAACGCCACCAGCCGACGCTGGTTCATCAGCGGCACCCGCACCAATCCACGCCTGTACCGCCACCAATTTGCTCGATGCATCGGGTGCTACAACAACGGCAGCGCCATTGTCTAAACGATATGTGGTGACTTCATTCACGGTGGTTGAGGTAGGTTGGTGAGCCGAAGCGGGCGCGGCCCACAGCAGCGCTGCGAGCCCGGCCGCCACGCGATCATAGCCGTGGCGGCTTTGACGAGGCATGTTTTTGCTCATCGGGAAAAAATCATACCTAATTCGGCGGCTTGTCGCGTTTTTTGGGCAGCGTGACCAACATCATTGCTCTTTTTTACCTAGGCCATCTCCACTGATTGCATTTTTGCTATGCAATCTTCAACTGTTGCACAAGTCGGGCCTAGCCCCACCGTCGACACATTTTTGCCGGTATTATTCTGACCAGCGGCGCAACGGGTTGCTGCGGTACCCCAGCTAACGTGGTTGGCATGTTACCGCTGGCCCATGTCCCTCGTTCGCGTGTTTGATCCTCAAGCGCAGCAACTTCTTGATCAAGCGCGCAGCGGCTCACATCCTGACGCCAGGCTAGCCCTTGCCGAACATTTACGCACTCTAGATGCAGCGGATGAACACGCAGAACTCATTGGAAACCAATGTCCTGCTGTTCGAAATCAGCGACGCCTTGCACACACAAAAGCCACATCGACAATTGCGGCCGGATTGGCAAGTGCATCCACACGATCAACCGAGTACGCAGCTCGTCCTAAACTTGCCACACGGCGATTCGATGAGAAATCATCCACGGTTTCGCAAAGGGCCATATCCGCGTTACGCTGTACCGAGCTGTGGCCAGCGCCACTCGCACAACCTGAGTTGTTCGAATTGGATGGTCAGAGCGTCTGACCTCGAACTTTTCAACTCCTTAGACGAATTTTTTTCGTCTTGAATCGTCATGAACCGTGGGTTGCAATTTCGTCGGGTGCAACCTGCGGCAGCGATTGGCGTCATCGATTTCCCAGTGATAACAGGCCTAGTGCTTAGCCCTGTTTTGGGCACGCCGCCAGAAGCTTCGCAGCAGCGAAAATCCCGACGATGTTGCCAAGGAGCCAGTAGCCTCACTTGCAAGCGTCTCCCAGCGCGCAGTAGATAACGCAAGCAACTCAGATTTTGTCGACTGTGAAAAGCCCATTTCCCACTCGGGAAAGCTGCGCTGAGCAATCTGTGCGTTGAGAATTTGGATAACGCCGTGGTGTTGTTTGCTAGCTAGGATGCGCGCATAGGTGTCGAGCACGGCTTGCTCGGAACCTTCGAAGTACTGCATAAAATTGCCATCACTGTAGAGCAGCACACCTGTAACTGAATTCTCCACATTCAGTCGGCGAGCCTCGGTAAGGAGGACCTCAAGTTGCACTATCGACATAGGCTGCGTAGCGGAACTCACGTACGTGATGGCGCGAAGGTGCAGCATGGTAACTACCGTTTCTTGATTTCGGTCCAAATGACCGATTCAAGGTTATCCTCGATTGGAGGCGTTCCGCAAGTTCCGAAACACAACCTGGTCGCTAATCACTTTTCTATCCAATAACTATTTTCGGGCACGCTTCCAGAAGTCCCGGAGCAACGCCAAGCCCGACGATGTCGCCAGCGAGCGAGCCGCTTCACTTTCGACGCTCTGCCAGCGTGCGGTTGACAAGGCTAGCAACTCCGACTTGGTAGGCTGCGCAAAACCCATTTCCCATTCAGCAAAGCTGCGCTGGGTAATTCGCTGATTCAAAATGCTGATGATATGCTGATGTCGTTTGCTCGCTACGATGCGCTCATACGTGACGCTAATATCATCCTGCAAACCTTCGATGTACTGCATGAAGTTTCCATCATTATAAAGCAGCACGCCAGTGACTGCATTGACCGCGTTGCGAGCGCGAGCCTCAGTGAGAAGGCGCTCAAGCTGCGGCGTGGTCATCAAATGGGTCGCGGAACTCACATAAACGATGGCGCGCAGTTCTGACATTATGGTCACCGCCTTCAGGTTGGTTCGAGCAACCAGCTAAGGATATCCTTAATTGTCAACGTTGAGCAACGTTTCCCATCGGTGTCACTTACCTTCACGCGATGTGGCCTTGGTCGATTTTTTTGCGCAGCGTGACCGACATCACCGCCAAAATTTTACTAGAGCCAGCTCCGCAGCGTATAGTTTTGCCATGCAATCTCAACTTGTTGGACGACTCGGCCACATCGCAACCGCAGTCACTTTTTTTGCTGGTATTGGGCTTGGCGGTAGTTTGATCGGCTGCGGCAGCGACCCAGCCGATGTCGCCGGCGGGTTTTCGATCTCGTTGACCAATCGCGAAAACGGTTGTGCCTTGGGCAACTGGACGGTCGGCGCGCAAT